>JAFGLY010000167.1 GCA_016927815.1 Deltaproteobacteria bacterium
GCCTCGATCCGCCGGAGGTGGTCGAGGTTCTCAAACAGCTCTCGCGCCTCGCCCCGGCGGGACACCCTGTCCAGGCACAGGGCCGGGTCGAGCGCCAGGAACAGCGTGAGGTCCGGAACCGGGAAGCGCTCGTTCAGAGCCGAGACGTGTTCAAAGGGAACCGTGAGGGACTGGTAGGCCAGCGACGAGGCGAGGTACCGATCCGTGACCACCCACGCGCCGCGTGCGAGGGCAGGCAGGATCTCGCGGTCCAGGTGATCGCGACGATCGGCCGCGAACAGGTAGGGCAGCAGGCGTTCGTCCCCTTCGTCGCCGCGACCGAGCGCCTCGCGAATCAGGGCTCCCACCGGCCCTCGGCTGGGCTCGCCCGTGGTCACCACATCGAGCCCGCGATCGCGGAGCGCGGCGGCCAGGCGGCCGACCTGGGTCGTGCCCCCCGAACCGTCCAGGCCCTCCACGGCCAGCAGTCGCCCCGCCGTCTCCCGGCCAGGATCCGTCGCGGCCGCCTCCTCTCCCGCCGGCCTCCCACCGAGGGGGAACGCGGCCAGGGGGGTGTGTACGACCCCGGACAGGGTCCGGTCGCTCGAGAAGAGGATCACCTCGCGCGCCGTGAACCGTCCGATGAGGCCGCTGTTCCTCAGGTGCTGCACCGCATCGCGGGCGCCTTCCCGACGATGCCTGGCCTCCGGTGCGTCCGCCCGGATCCTGGCGAGCGTGAGGTGCGCCTGGAAGGGTCGATCGGCCGGGGAAAACCCGAGCGTCATGCAGACGTCCTCGATGCGCTCGGCGATCCGACGCAGCCCTCCGTCCTCCTCGATGCCCACCCAGAGGACGCGCGGGCGCCGGACATCCGGAAAGGCCCCGCCACCGACCACGGCCGCCACCACCGGAGCAAGGTCGGCGAGTGCCGGGCCGAGCGCTGTCGCCAACGCAGCCGTTCGCGCGGGGTCCACCTCCCCGAGGAACCTGAGCGTGAGGTGCATGGCCTCGGGCCGGGTCCAGGACGCCGGCCCCACGCCGTCTCTCAGGGCGGCCTGGATCCGGACCACGGCCGCCCGAATCTCGTCAGGGAGCGAGATCGCCAGGAAGATACGCATAGAAGGCCGGTATCACCCCATCCGTGCGCGTGCGAGGTCGGCCCGGCGCTCGGCCTCGGCCCAGGCCACGGTGCCGTCCTGGAGGGAGACCAGTTCCCCCTCGGCCTCCCTGAGCGCGGCCGAGGCGGCCTCGGGGGTCACGGCTCCGACCTCCTCGCAGAGATCGGCCAGCAGCGTGACCTGGTCGGACCCGACCTCGACGAATCCGGACCCCACGACGAACCGGCGGTCTCCCTCCGGGGTGGTCAGGATCACCCGGCCGGGGCGAACGGCCGCGAGAAACCGCTCGTGAGCGGGCAGCGCGCCGAACTGACCCAAGAAAGCGGGGGCGCGGATCTCGGAGGTCTCCCCATCGAAGGCTACCTTCCGTGGGGTGACGATGCGGACGTGGAGCGGCATCAGTCCTCCTCGGCCAGCTTCCTGGCCTGGGCCGCGGCCTCCTCGATGGTGCCGACCATGTAGAACGCCTGCTCGGGCAGGTGGTCGTGGCGACCCTCGAGGATCTCCCGGAAGCCCTTGACCGTGTCCTCCCTGGAGACGTAGCGGCCCTCCAGTCCCGTGAACTGCTCGGCCACGTGGAAGGGCTGGGAGAGGAATCGCTGGATCTTGCGGGCGCGCTCCACCGTGAGCTTGTCCTCGTCGGACAGCTCCTCCATGCCGAGGATCGCGATGATGTCCTGGAGTTCCTTGTATCGCTGGAGAACCTGCTGGACCTCGCGTGCCACCGCGTAGTGCTCGGCACCGACGATCTCCGGCGCGAGGATGCGGCTGGTGGAGTCGAGCGGATCCACCGCCGGGTAGATGCCCAGCTCGAAGTACTTGCGGGAGAGCACGGTGGTGGCGTCGAGGTGAGCGAACGTCGTGGCGGGCGCCGGGTCGGTGAGGTCGTCGGCCGGGACGTAGATGGCCTGCACCGAGGTGATGGAGCCTCGGTTCGTGGTGGTGATGCGCTCCTGGAGCATGCCCATCTCGGTGCCGAGCGTGGGCTGGTAGCCCACCGCGGAGGGCATGCGCCCGAGGAGCGCGGACACCTCGGAGCCGGCCTGGGTGAAGCGGAAGATGTTGTCGATGAACAGGAGCACGTCCTGGCGCTCCTCGTCGCGGAAGTACTCGGCCACGGTGAGGGCGGAGAGGCCCACGCGGGCACGCGCGCCCGGCGGTTCGTTCATCTGGCCGTAGATGAGGGCGGCCTTGGAGCTCTTCCAGTCGCCGGGGGTGATGACCTTGGACTCCATGAAGTCGCGCCAGAGGTCGTTGCCCTCGCGGGTGCGCTCGCCGACGCCCGCGAACACGGAGTAGCCGCCGTGCTTCATGGCGACGTTCTGGATGAGCTCCATGATGAGCACGGTCTTGCCCACGCCTGCGCCGCCGAAGAGGCCGATCTTGCCGCCACGCAGGTAGGGCGCGAGGAGGTCCACCACCTTGATGCCGGTCTCGAACATCTCGATCTCGACCGACTGCTCGGTGAATCCCGGGGGTGCGCGGTGGATGGGCATCTCCCTGGTGTGGCCGATGGGGCCGAGCTCGTCGACCGGCTGGCCCACCACGTTGATGATGCGTCCCAGGACCTCCTTGCCCACCGGCATCATGATGGGCTTGCCGGTGTTGTGGACCTTCATGCCGCGCACCAGGCCGTCGGTGGTGTCCATGGCGATGCACCGGACCCTGTTCTCGCCCAGGTGGAGCGCCACCTCGACCACGAGGTTCTCCTCCTGGTCGGAGATGAAGGGGTTGGTGACCTTGAGCGCGGTGAGGAGCTCGGGCAGGTCGCCCGAGGGGAACTCGATGTCCACCACCGGTCCCATGACCTGATTGACGACGCCAAGGGCGGATTCGGGGACGGCATTCGGCATGGGGTGCTCCTAGAGGGCCTCTGCGGCCGACACGATCTCGATGAGCTCCTTGGTGATCGCCGCCTGGCGGGCCCGGTTGTAGGCCAGCGTGAGCGAGTCGATGAGCTCGGTGGCGTTGCGGGTGGCGGCGTCCATGGCCTTCATCTTGGCGGCGTACTCGCCGGCATCGGTCTCGAGGAGGGCCTGGAGGATCACCGTGTCCACGTACAGCGGGATGAGGGCGGCGAGGATCCGGTCGGCGTCGGGCTCGTAGCGGTACTCGGCAGGCTCGGCGTCCTCGCCGGCCTCCAGCTTCAGGGGGAGGATGGGCAGGGCCACGGGCTTCTGGACCCCCACCGAGTGGAACCGGTTGAAGCAGAGGATCACCTCGTCCACGCCACCCTCGGCGAAGTCGGCCCGCAGGGTGGCGCCCAGGGTGCGCGCCTCCTCGGGGTACTCGGCGGTGGTGACGTGGATGCGGGACTCCGTCAGCTCGTACCGACGCTTGACGAGGTAGTCCCGACCCTTCTTTCCGAAGACCCGGACGCGGACCCGGCATCCCTCGACCCGGGCCGCCGCGATGCGGTGCTCGAGGTCCCTGAGCAGGATGGAGTTGAAGCCGCCACACAGCCCCCGATCGGAGGTGAAGGCCACGAACTCCACCTCGGCGCGCTCTGGGCGGGCCTGGAGGAGCGGTTGCTCGCCCTCGCCGGACGTGCCCGCGAGGCGGGAGAGCACCCGGGTGAGGGCCTCCTGGTACGGGCGTGCGGACTGGGCGTTCTCCGTGGCCTTGCGCAGCTTGGCCCCGGCCACCAGTTTCATGGCGGTGGTGATCTGTCGGGTGTTGCGAACCGACTGGATGCGGCGCCGGATGTCCTTGAGGCTCGGCAAGGGGACGTCCTCTCGGCAGGGGGGTCAGGCCTTGGGGTTCCAGCCGTCCTTGAAGGTCCTCATGGCGGCGACGATGCGGTCCTTGAGGTCGGATCGCTTGAAGGTGCGCTTCGCGACCAGCTCCCGGACCAACGCCTGCCGGTGGGAGGCGAAGTGGAGCAGGAGATCGTCGATGAACGGGCGGACCTGGTCGAGGGGCAGGTCGTCGCACAGGCCCACCTGGCCCGCCAGGATGGAGAGGATCTCCTCGGTGACGTCCTGGGGTGCGTACTGCCCCTGCTTGAGGATCTCGGTGAGGCGAGCCCCACGGGTGAGCTGGCGCTGCGTGGCCTGGTCGAGGTCGGAGCCGAACTGGGCGAAGGCGGCCAGCTCCCGGTACTGCGCGAGCGTGATCCGAAGGAGGCCCGCGATCTCCTTCATGGCCGGGATCTGGGCGTTGCCCCCCACGCGGGAAACCGACACGCCGGCGTTCACGGCCGGTCTCTGGCCTGCATAGAAGAGATCCGGCTCGAGGATGATCTGGCCGTCGGTGATGGAGATGACGTTGGTGGGGATGTACGCGGAGAAGTCACCGGCCTGGGTCTCGATGATGGGCAGCGCGGTGAGGCTGCCGCCTCCGCGGGCGTCCGACATCTTGGCCGCACGCTCGAGCAGGCGGCTGTGGAGGTAGAAGACGTCGCCCGGGTAGGCCTCGCGCCCCGGCGGTCGGCGCAGCAAGAGCGAGAGCTGGCGGTAGGAGGTGGCGTGCTTGGAGAGGTCGTCGTAGATGACGCAGGCGTGCTGGCCGCTGTCGCGGAAGTACTCGCCGATGGCACAGCCGGTGTAGGGCGCGAGGAACTGGAGGGCTGCGGGGCTGGAGGCCGGGGCGGAGACGATGACCGTGTACTCCATCGCGTGCTCCTTGTGGAGCCGGTCCACCACCTGAGCCACGGTGGATTGCTTCTGCCCGATGGCCACGTAGATGCAGACGATCCGGTTCTTGGGGTCGTCCTTGAACCGTCGCTGGTTGATGATGGTGTCGACCGCGAGGGTGGTCTTGCCGGTCTGGCGGTCACCGATGATGAGCTCGCGCTGCCCGCGGCCGATGGGCGTCATGGCGTCGATGGCCTTGATTCCCGTCTGGAGCGGCTCTCGCACCGGCTGCCGGACCACGATGCCGGGCGCCTTGAGCTCCACGGGCCGCAGGTTCTCGAGCGGGATCGGGTCCCCGCCGTCCAGAGGCTCTCCGATGGGGGAAACCACGCGGCCCAGCATGGCGGGCCCGGTGGGGACCGACACGATTCGGCCGGTGCGCTTGACGACATCACCCTCTCGGATGGATCGGTCGTCGCCCATGACGGCCACGCCGACCGAGTCCTCCTCGAGGTTGAGCGCCATGCCCTTCAGCCCGCCCGCGAACTCCACGAGCTCGCCGGCCATGCAGGACGAGAGGCCGTGGACGATCGCGATGCCGTCTCCCACGGTGAGGACCGTGCCGGTCTCGTAGACCTGGACCCGGGCGTCGTAGTCCTTGATCTGCTGCTTGAGGATGTGGCTGATTTCGTCGGCACGGATGTCCATAGGTGCTCCGGGCGCGAGCCGCTAGGTCGATGGGGTGCCTGCGGGATGGGTGGAGAGGAGGGCCCGCTCCATGGCCTCGAGGCGAGAGCGGAGGCTGGCGTCCCACACGGTATCGCCCATCTGGACGACGACACCGCCGACGAGCGAGGGGTCCGTGTGCGTCGTGACCTCGACGGGCCCGCCCGTGAGGCCTGCCAACGTGCGGCGGACATCGTTCACAGCCGCCGGGTCCATGGGCCGGGCGGCCGCCATGATCGCCCGCACACGGCGGGCGTCGAGGTCGGCCAGGGTGCGCCAGGCAGACTGGATCTCGGGGAGCAGCCCGATGCGGTGACGGTCGAGGAGCAGAAGCAGGAAGGATCGCACGAGCGGATGGATGGCCGCCGGTTTTACCAGACGTTCCACCATGGCTCGGCGCTCCGCGAGCGTGAACGCGGGGCTCGCGAGGATCACGAGCAGCGGTGGATCCCCTGAGGTGAAGAGATCGAGGCTGCGGGCCAGCGCGGCGGCCACGTCGTCTCGCTGGCCGGATTCCCCGCCGAGGTCGTACAGCGCCCGCGCATAGCGTCGGGCCACCGTGGCGTCAGTGGGCATCGTCGGTGCTCCTGCCGGGACTTCCGGCGCGATCCTGCCCCATGCGCGCCAGCAGCTCCCCCACGAGGCGATCCTGGTCGGCCTCCCCCACCTGTCGCTCGAGGAGCTGCCGAGCGAGGGCTACGGACAGCGTGACCACCTCCTCCTGGAGCCCACGGCGCGCGCGTGCGACCTCGTCGCGGATGGCGCGCTCGGCAGCGGACCGGATCGCCTCGGCCTCCCGGTGGGCCCGGTCCACGATGGCCTGCCGCTCCTCCTCCGCCTGCTCGGCCATCTCGCGCCGCATGCCGTCCACCTGGAACTCGAAGCCCGCCAGGCGTTCCTCGAGATCCTCGAGTCGCCGTACGGCCGCCTCCCTGGCGTCGTGAGCGTCCTGCACCTCGCGCCGCACCAGGGCTGACCGGCTGGCGAGGGTGTCCGCCAGGGGACGTCGGAGCAGGAGGAAGAGGGCCACGAGCAGAAGGGTGAGGTTGAGGGTGTGGAAGCCCAGGCTGGCCCAGGGAATGTGGACGGCTCCGCCCTCGTGCGAGGCCAGCGCCGCACCGGGCAGGGCGAGGAGAAGCGGCACGAGGCGGATCACGACGGCTCCGAACCCTGGACCGGGCGGTCGAGCACGGTGGAGGCGATGTCCGCTGCGAGGGCGGACGCCGTGGCACGAAGCAGCGTGCGGCCCGCCTCCCGGGCCGTGGCGATCTCGCCCAACGCCGCCGTGACGCGGGTGTCGGCCAGGGCGCGCGCTTCCTGGAGGAGGGCGGATCGCTGGGCGGCAGCCTCGGCGTGGAGCCGGGTGCGGAGCTCGGCCCCCTCGACACGGGCCTGGGACAGGCGGGCCTCCAGGCGGGTCTGGGCGTCCTCTGCGCGCCGCGTGACGCCCTGGGCCTCCTCCCGCACATCCAGGACCGCGGATCGGCGCGCCTCCAGGTAGGCCAACATCGGACGGAACAGGATGAAGTGGAGCGCGACCAGCGTCGCGAGGAAGGGAAGGACCTGCAGGAGGATGAGCACGCCGTCCGGCTCGATGTTCATCACGACCTCGACGATCTGCAGGAAGGGCGCCTTGGAGCCTCTTTTGACGAGATTCCCGGAACACCGCGTCCGAAGGAGATCCAAGGGTCTCTTCGTATCTCAGGTCCCCCCCCCCGGCAAGGTGGGGAGAAACGCGATGTCGACGTGAAGTTTCCTCCCTACAGGCGGACTTCGAACAGCAGGGCGGCCTCGCCCCACACCGCGGTGGACACCGTCAGGGAGGCTTCCTCCAGGCGCTGACCCCTGAAGAGCACCGCGTGGAACCGCGCGCCCACCAGGGTGTCCTCTCCGATCCGGATCCCGAACCCGGGTCCGAGGCGACCGCCCACACCTCCGATGGTCTTGCGGATCTGGGCTGCGCTCTCGTCGGCGTCCTCCTGCTCGGCCTCCGTGTAGGCGTCGGACACGTCGCGCGCCGAGGGGATCACGCCGTAGGCGCCGATCTCTCCCCAGGCGACAGCCCGGCCGGACTCCGAGCGCTCGAGGTCGTGGCGCCACGTGGCGCCCAGGTGCAGGCCCCCCACGTGCACCTGGGAGTACCCGTCCGACAGCCACCGGGTGGTGGTGATCCGCGCGATCCCGAGGTCGATGAGCACGCTGTCGTCGCCCGTCGCAATCCCGCCGTGGAAGGTGAGCGCGGGCTTGAGGAGGCCGTCGAACTCCCCCACGCCGGTGCCCGACGTCCAGTTGCCGTCCGAGATCGCGTCCGTGCGGGAGAACGGCTCCCAGGCCACGCCGAGGATCGCATCCGCTGCGAACGTGCAGGAGACGAGCAGAAGAGCGGACAGCATCTCCACCTCCGTCGCCCCGTATCACCCGCCCCCCGCGTCGGCTGCCGGTCCGGATAGCCCTTCGGGGTTACGTCTCCCGACATGTGGATCACCGCGGTCACCGTCCAGGGATTCTCCGCGCTTCCGGACGCCAGCCTGAAGGATCTCGGACGCGTGGTGGTCCGCGACGACCCGGACCCCGAAATCGAGGCGCTCGGCATGGCGCTCGAGCTTCTCTTCGCCTCGCTCGATCCTCGACGACTGGCGGATTTCCTGCTGCATCTCGGGTTCGGGGAACGGCCGGAGGATATCGAGATCACGGGCGAACCGCTGCCCGAGCAGGCCGCGTGGGCCTCGCCCGACGCAGCTCGGGCCCTCCTGGACCCCAACGCGGATCGCGTCCTCCGGGTCAAGGCCACCTTCGCACTGGACCCCCTCCAGTATCGAACGTTGAGGGAGGAGGCGGCCCACACGCCAGACCTCGTGGCCGGGCTCTCGGGCGGTTCCACCTTGGAGATCCAGGTGGGCTGGTGCTTCGCGAGCGCACTTCGAGCCGTGTCCGTGGGCCTGTCCGGCGTCCTGGTGGGCGGCAGCCGGATCCCGGTGGGAGCCGCCGAGCGGCCCCGCTGGCTCGTCCCGTTCCTGACGGATCTCCCGCACCGCTTTCTCGAGCTGGACGCCTCTGGCGGCGGGTCGCCCGGGGGCGGGGCGGCCGCGAGGGCGTGGCTGGAGGCGGCCTCGTCTCCGGATCCCGAACGCACCCGGGCCCACCGAAGGTTGGCGGCGACTCTGGCCGCCCCGCCGTTCGGGCTCGACGATCCCCGGCCCGTGCGCTGGAACGGCGTCCGGCCCGAGGTGGTCGTGGGCCCTCGGGGCCGACCGGTGGCCTGGGAAGGGCCCGCCGCAGTGGCCGCCCTGGATCTCTCGGCGGCCGTGCACCTCTCGGGTGCCGAGATCCTCTGGGTGCGGTCCCTGGGCCCCCAGTGCCCCGATCCCACAGCGGTGCGAGACTGGCTCGCGAACGAGGCCGAGGCGCCCGGATCCCTCCTGGAGCAGGTCTTCCTGGCGGGAGGAGGGTCTCGAAAGAGACGGGTCAGGGCAGGTCGAGGCGCCGGAGCCTGAGGAACGCGAGACCCAGCGTCCCTCCCAGCAGCACCAGGAGGCCCACGAAGGCGGCCCCGACCCATCCGTCGGCGTAGCCCTCCCAGGCGGCCAGGGCCTCGCCCGGCATCCAGCGTACGAGGGTACCGGCCGTCTCGAAGCCGAGTGCGGCGACGAGCTTCAGCGCGAGCCTCGCGGCGAGATCGGCCATGAGCATGAGGACGACCCCCACCACCGCGCCGGCCACGGATCGGAACCAGAGCGACGCGAGCACGCCGAGTCCGATCAGGCCCAGGTCCGTGAGCCAGGACGCGGCGAAACCCGCAAGCACCGTACCCCACGTGCCCTCGAGGCCGAACAGGGCGGCTCCGGCCGCGCCGGCGACGGTCGCGGTGACGATCAGGCTGGCAGCGGAGAGGGTGGCGAGCGCGAGCACCTTGGCCGCCAGGACGACCGCCCGGGGCACCGGGCGGACGAGTGCCTCTCGAAGGGTGTGATCCGCGATCTCCCCCGCGAAGGAGGCTCCGGTGGCCCACAGGAGCACCAGAGGTAACACATAGAAGTTACGGGCATGCAACGCCCACGACAAGGCGGTGGGTCCCGTGAAGCGGATCACCTCGGGCAGCGTGGCGCCGTTGACGACCGCCTGGCTGCCCAGGTGGCGGCCTGCAGCCAACACGAGCACCGAGAGGAGCCCGACCCCGGCCGCCACCCCGAGCGCCGTCCACCCGCTGCCGCGGCCCAGGGTCTTGCGGCACTCGGCCACGTAGATGCGAAGCAGGTGCGGGCCGGTCATGATCGGTCCTCGCTGCGTACGCTCTCCAGGTAGAGATCCTCGAGGCGGGGGCCTTTGGGTACGAGCGCGGACACGGCCACACCGGCGGCCAGCAGGCTGCGGTTGAGCTCGGCCGGCGTCATCTGGTGGAGGGCCACCAGGGTGCGGCCTGCCTCGCCCGTACCCGTGATCTCCACTCCGGGGAGGTCCGCCAGCGCCTGCCGAAGCCGGCCGCAGTCCTCGGCGCCCACCTCCACGACCTCGTCGGTCACCTGTCTTTCGAGCAAGACGCTCACGTCTTCCTGGGCGACCAGGCGACCGCGGTCGAGGATGGACACACGGTTGCAGAGGGCCTCCACCTCGGCCAGGAGATGGCTGGAGAGGAACACGGTCAGACCGTCCTGGCGGACCAGCAGGCGGAGCAGGTCCCGAACCTCTCGCATGCCGCGGGGATCGAGCCCTCCCGTGGGCTCGTCCAGGAGGAGGAGGCGGGGCCGGCCGAGCAGGGCTCGTGCGAGACCGAGCCTCTGGCGCATGCCGTGGGAGTAGGCCTTCACGAGGTCGCCGGCACGGTCCTGGAGGCCCACGCGATGGAGGGCGTCGTCCACGTCGGCTTCCCGACCCAGGTACGCGGCCGACTCCTCCAGGTTGGCGCGACCGGACATCCACTCGTGGAAGCGAGGGGTCTCCACCACCGCCCCCACGGTCCGTCGTCGCGCGACCGGGTCGGTCTCGCCGAAGATGGAGATCTCGCCCGCATCCACGTGGATGAGCCCCAGGATGCAGCGCAGGGTCGTCGTCTTGCCCGCTCCGTTGGGACCGAGGAATCCGTGGAGATCACCCGCCTCGACGCGGATGGACAGGTCCTCCACCACGGTACGGGATCCGTACCTTCGGGTGAGGCCGCGCACCTCGAGGGCCGGGCAGACGGGATCCTGGATCATCGGCGCTCCAGAAGGGGCAGGAGGACGCCTAACGAGGCGCAGAGGGCAGAGCCCGGCGGGTGGAGGGGTTTGTAGGTTAGAATCTCGTTCGAAGGAGGATCCGGTTCCCCGTGCGCGTCGTGACGACCAGCGTCCTGTCCCTGCTGGCCTGTGCCTCCCGGTCCCCCACCGAGACGGGCGACACCGCGCCGGAGGCCGCGACCCCATGGCGGGTGGAGACCGTGAGGGATGCGCTGGAGGCCGGGGCACTCGTCGAGGGCGACAGCGTGATCCTGCCCGGTGTCGTGGCCACGACCGGCGTCTCGGCTGGGGCGGACGCGTTCTTCGTGCAGGATGCCGGCGGAGGCGCGCAAAGCGGCATCCGCGTGCATCTCGGGCCCGTCCTGGATCCGGTGCCCGCCCGCCCCGGTGCCGTGGTCGATCTCGGCGGGACGATCGCCTTTTACGACGGCGTGCCCGAGATCGCCCTCGCGGCGGCCTCCGACGTGGTCCGGACCGGGTCTGCGGACCCCGTGGCCGACCGCCTCTCCTGCGGCGCCACCGACCCTGCCCCCTGGGAGGGAGGGCTCGTGGTCGTCGCGGATCTCCTCACCACCGAGGCCGAGGACGCGTACGGCGAGATCCCCACCGCATGTGGGGTCACGCTGGACGACCTCTTCACGGACCTCGGTCTTGCCGGAGGCACGTTCTGCGCCGAGGTGACGGGCGTCATCCTCCGGATTCGCGGTGCGTACCGGCTCGCGCCACGGGACGCAGAGGACCTTCGATCCTGCGTACGTCTCCACTCGCCGCCGGTCGGCCCGGCTCGGAGGATCCCATGCGTGGTTCGTCCTTCTTGATCCCCCTCCTCCTGTTCGCGACCGGTTGCATGAACGAGGCCTGCGACGAGTACGTGGACTACATCTGCACCTGTCACGCGGACGACCCCGAGTTCGACTGCGATCTGCTCGCCGCTACCTACGAGAACGCAGACGCCGCCACCCAGGAGGACTGCGCCCTGGCGCTGGACGAGCAGCAGGAAGAGGACGCCGCGGAACACCTCGAGTGCTCCTGGTGAGCGGACCGATCACGCCAGGAGCGCATGCGCAAGGAACGAGATGGTCCGGATCGTGCCTGGGTCGGCCGGCCCCCGGCCCAGACGCTCCATGGCCCGACCTGCGGCCTCGGCGACGTCCACGGCGAGGACGACGAACTCCTCCGCACCGCCCTCGCGTTCGACCGTGACGATCCACGCCGACGCGACCAGGGTTCCTGGGGCCGGCGCTCGGGGGCGACCCGGCCTGCCCGGCGACGGTGAGGCGCTTCCAGGGGTCTTCACCGCAGATTTCCGGTCGGTTTCTCCCCTCCAACTTGCCGGAACGCCCCGCCGCTTGCGCCAGGCACGCACGTTCTCCGCCGTGACGCCTGCGAGGGCGGCCACCTCGCGGTCGGAAAGGACGCCGATCCGATCGAGGAAGGGATCGAGCTTGCTCTTCCGTCGTTTCGTCATGGGGCTCTCGAACCCCTCCCCCTGGCGAGAATGGATACCACGCCCCCTTCGGGCGAGCAAGATCCGCTCCGATGTCCTCTACCCGCGCACCGGCCCCACCGTGCCCGTCCACGCACGCAACGCGTCCAGCAGTACGGTCCCGTACCGTCGAAAACGAACGGGGCCCATGCCCGGCGCCTCGAGGAACTCCTCCCGCGTCACGGGCCGTCGGACCGCCAGCCAGGTCAGGGTGCGGTCGGGCGCCACCACGTAAGCCGGCACGTCTGCAGCCGCGGCCGCTGCTCGCCGCACGCTCTTCAAGTGCTCCAGGAGGTCGCGCCCGGTGCCGCTGGGCGGCACGGCCCCGGTCGGCCGGTCGGACGCCGGTCGGGCGCCGGGGAAGTGCATGCGAAGATCCCCTCTTTGGCCCTCCAGGAATCGCCTGCCCAGGTCCGTGAGGTCCAGCGTTTCCCAGGTACGATCGCGGCCGCCGGCCCGGCCCTCCACGGTGCGGCGGGAGAGGAGCCCCGCCAGGACCAGGGCGTTCAGCAGTGCCTCCACGTCGCCGCGGGTCCAGTGGCCGAGCGCCCCCCAGGACGGGTGGCGATCGAGCCCCAGGACCCGGACCGCTCTCTCCTCGCTCCCGGTCAGGACGCTGGCCGCGAGACGCTTGGAGCGCCCCTGCCCGAGTTGCGCCAGGCAGGCCAGGACCCGGCGGACGATCACGGTTTGCTCCGGCGTGAGGGGGCGCGGCGCCCCCAGGGTGGCCCCGGATCGGCAGGCATCGCAGGTTCCGCACCGTTCCCAGTCAGGGGTCTCGCCGAAATGGTCCAGCAGGAACCGCCTGCGGCAGGGCGCGTGGATGTAGTCCATCATCCGGTCGAGTCGATCCATGGCGCGGCGTCTGGAGCGCTCCAGGACCTCGACATCGAGATGGAGCGGGCGGTCGGGGTCCAACACCTCCAAGCGCTCCACGCGCCCACCGCCGCCGCGCACGACTCGACCTCTGCGCTCCAGGCCCCCGAGGGCCGCCTCGAGCCGGTCGGGATCGAGCCCGAGGGCCTCGCACATCCCGGCCGGGCGGATCTCGAGCGCACCACCCGGGAGGTCCGTCAGCCGATCCTCGAGCGCGGCCAAAACCCGGCCTTCGAGACCGGGAAGGGGCGGCCCCGGGCGCAAGCGGAGCCCGGCCGGCCGATCCTTGGAGGGTCCCCTCCGGATCCGGCCTTCCCGCTCGAGCACCGCCAGACAGCCCTCCACGGCGCCCTCGTCGGCGGCGCCCTCGGGCAGGGCCGCGGCCAGATCGGACCGCCGGACCTCGACGCTCGAGCCCTCGATCCGCGCGGCTGCTGCCAGGGCCGTCCAGATCGCCTCCACCCGGGCCGCCGCAGGATGGGCCTGGCGGATGAAGAACTCGTGGATTCTCCGATCCTCGGGCCGGAAGAGGAGCAGGGCCCGGGCGGGCTCCCCGTCGCGTCCCGCTCGGCCGATCTCCTGGTAGTAGGCCTCGACACTGCCAGGTACGTCGTGGTGGATCACGCACCGTACGTCGGCCTTGTCCACCCCCATCCCGAAGGCGTTGGTGGCCACCACCACGGGGATGCGACCCTCCATGAAGGCCTCGTGGACGCGCACCCGATCCATGGCGTCCAGGCCTCCGTGGTAGAAGCCCGCCCGGATGCCCGAGTCGCGCAGGGCCCGGGTGACCCGCTCCACGTTGCGGCGGGTGGCACAGTAGACGAGCGTGGGGCCCGGTGCCACCGCCGCCCGCAGCCGCTCGATCTTGGCCTGCGGAGTGGGGCAGGACACAGCTTCGAAAATGAGGTTTTTTCTATCGAAACCGCGAATGAAACGCCTGCACCCCTCGATGCCCAGCACGCGGAGGACATCCTCCTGGACCTCGGGCGTGGCGCTCGCGGTGAGGGCCACGGTCGGCGGGCGGTCCAGGGCAGCCCGGACCTCGCCCAGCCGGAGGTACTCGGGCCGGAAGTCGCGGCCCCACTCCGAGAGGCAGTGGGCCTCGTCCACCGCGAACAGGCTCAACGTCACCCGGCGGAGGCGCGCCAGGAACCGCTCGTGGAACCGTTCGGGAGCCACGTAGACGATCCGCCAGGCCGCGATCGCCTCGGTGCGCTCACGGCGCTCCTCGTCGGTGAGTCCCGAGTGGATGCAGGTGGCTGCGACCCCCTTGCGCTGCAGGGCGTCCACCTGGTCCTTCATGAGGGCGATGAGCGGGGACACGACCAGGGCGGTGCCGGGTCGCACGAGGGCGGGGAGTTGGTAGCACAACGACTTGCCCGCACCCGTGGGCATCACCACGAGGCAGTCGTGGCCGGTGGCGACCGCCCGCACCACCTCCTCCTGGCCCTCCCGGAACCCGGGGTAGCCGAACGTGGTCCTCAGTGCCTGGAGGAGGTCCGTCACCCCGGGCTCGTACCATCGGAGAGATGCAGGGTCACGCGCACCGAGCCGACACCCTCGGTCCCGAATGGTCCGGTTCCGGCGTCCCGGATAGGGGCGCTGGCCATGGATCGCCCCCCCCGCCGCCCGATCTCCCTTGCCGTCCACGTCGTGGCGGACATCGTCCTGATCGGCACAATGGTCTGGGTGGGATGGCTCTTCGCGAGGACCGTGGGGCCCCGCCTGTCCTACCCGTTCGACCTGGAGTGGATGGAGGGGGGCATGCTCACCCACGCCCTGCGCGTGAGTCAAGGTCTGCCCCTCTACGTGGAACCCGGCCCCGAGTTCATTCCGTTCATCTACCCTCCGCTCTACCCGTGGGTCGTCGGGACCCTGGGCCGGCTCGGCGAGGTGTCCTACACGCTCGGTCGGGCGGTGTCGGTCGCAGGGACCGTCGTGGCTTGCCTGCTGCTCGTGGTCGGGGTGGCCCGGGAACGGCTCCGGTGGACCGCGGGGGTCGCCGCAGCAGCCCTGTTCCTCTCCTGCTACGACGAGGTGGGGGCGTTCTTCGACATCGTCCGCACGGACGGCCTCCTGGTGGCCCTCCTCGGAGGCGCCCTCCTGGCCTGCCGTCGCGCCACCCGGCCCATGCTGGCCACCGGTGGCGTGTTCCTGGCCCTGGCCTTCGCCACCAAGCACAGCGTCGCCGTCCTGGGCATCCCCATCGCCATCGTGCTCTGGAGGGAGTACGGCTGGCGCCGCGCGCTCTGGTTCGCTGCGTGGTCCATGGGGCCGGCGCTGGCCTTCACGCTCGTCATGGAGATCGCGAGCCAGGGACGGTTCTTGGAGTACGTGCTGCTCGTTCCCGCCACGCATCCCATCGTCGGGCAGCGCGTCTTTCCCCTCTCCGAGAAGGAGCTGGCCAGCGCCTTCCCCCTGGCGCTGGCCGCAGCAGCCGTGGCACTGCTCTTCAGGTTTCGGCATCGTTCCTTCGGGTTTCGCTATTGGACGCCCGTCGCCCTCACGGGTCTGGTCCTGGTCGTCCTCATGCGCGGTCACCACGGCGGGTACCTGAACGTGCTCATCCCGGGCTTCTGGCTCCTCTCCCTCCTCGCGGGGATCGGCCTCGGTCTCGGCTTCCGCGCCCATCCTCTCCTGCATCTCGCGCTGGCGGGCCTCGTGGCGCACCAGGTGTGGAGCGGCGGGTGGACCCCCTCCCGCTACACGCCCACCCAGGCAGACCGGAGGGCGGGCGAGCAGGTGCTGGACATCCTCCGTTCCTACCCCGGACCCGTGCTCATGCCGCACAGCCCGTGGTATCCCGTGCTCGTCGGAAAGGAACCTTCCTTCGCCCTCATCGCGCTGTGGGACGTGACCCACTCCCGCACGCCCTTCCCGGACACGAACGACCGGATCGCCCAGGCCCTACGGGAACGACGCTACGATGCGGTCATCCTGGCCAGTGAGCGCTTTCGATGGGGCCTGAACCAGTCCTACGAGCGGGTACGGGCGATCACACTCCCTGGGCGCGCGCTCTTCCCCAAGACCGGGTGGCGCGCACGGCCGCGGTACGTCTACGAACCCCGCGAAACGCCCAAGGCCGCCGCTGGACCCCGGGCGGCCCCGATCGAGGCCACGGGCCTATGAGGCGCTGTCGTCGGGACCGGTGTCGGACGGCTCGTACCCTTCGGTCCAGGCCTGGAGCGGGATGTTCACCGATAGAGCGTCCGGATCGTTGGTCTTGAGCCGGAGGGTGCCTTCCACCAGACCCTCCTCGTACAGGGTCGCGACGACGGAGAACTCGCGTTCGACCCCAGGGGCGAGCAGGACGTCCTCCTCCTCGGCGCAGTAGAACACGCCCCCCGCGCTGTCGATGACGCGGATCTCCTGGACGACGAGGTCGGTTTCGCCCATCGACACGACCTGGATGAGCCGACTCTTCGCGACGGCGATCTCAAGGTCGGGGAACTCCAGCTCCAGGGGGGTGATGCCCGCCTGGGCGTCCCCCTCCTGCTGGACATCGTCGGGATCGGCGTTCTGAAAGTGCGTCTCGCCCGTGCAGGCAGCGAGCAGGACGAGGCCGAAGGCGCACGGTCGCATGGGCATGTCCTCGATGAAAGGTCCGTAGAGACCCCATAGTATGACACGAACTCCGGCCGGAGGCGACCCGACCGGTCCCTCGCGTCGAGATCGCGACGGGAACACCCGAGGGGGACAGACGTGTCCGCATGCTCTGGCCCCGAGGACCGTGGACCACCGGTCGAGCCGGTTCGACACGACCCCCCCCTCCCCCGATCACGATCACGATCACGATCACGCCCACGCCCCACGTTCCCCCCCCCCCGCTACCGGAACCTCCGAATGAGCCCCGTGAGCATCGCCGACAGCCGTGCTGCGCGCTCCATCGCCGGCACGACCGCCTGTGCGCCCAC
>JAFGLY010000035.1 GCA_016927815.1 Deltaproteobacteria bacterium
CCTCGCGGTCCACGCAGTCGGCGATGCCGTCCCGGTCGGTGTCGGGGTAGCCCTCGTCCACGTCGCCGTCGCCGTCGTTGTCGAGCCCGTCGCACTCCTCGACGTCGATGCAGTCGGCGGTCCCGTCGCCGTCCGTGTCGGGGAAGCCCTCGTCTACCTCCCCATCGCCGTCGTTGTCGAGCCCGTCGCACTCCTCGACGTCGATGTCGTCGCAGACGCCGTCCTTGTCGGTATCGGGCATGTCCTCGTCCACGTCGCCGTCGCCGTCGTTGTCGAGCCCGTCGCACTCCTCGACGTCCACGCAATCGGCGACGCCGTCGTCGTCGGTGTCGGAGTAGCCGTCGTCCGCGAGGCCGTCGCAGTCGTCGTCCACACCGTCGCACGCCTCGGTGGCGGTCGGGTTGATGTCCTCGTCCGAGTCGTCGCAGTCCACCCCTCCCCAGGCCGAGCCGACGAAGCCGTCGTCGTCCGCGTCGGGGTAGCCCGGTCGGCCCAGGACCACGTACACCTCGCCCGAGGCGGACGCGCCTCCCGTGGCCCCGTACGCGCTGGTGGCGAGATCCTGCCAGCCATCGCCGTCGAAGTCGTCGGCGGCCACCGAGAACCCGAGGTACTCCGAGGCGGTGTCGCCCACGAGTTGGCCCCATGCGTCGGCGGTGGTGTAGGAGCCGTCTGTGGAGAGCAGATCCGGGTGGAAGAGGAACACGGCTCCCGCGGAGCTTCCAGACTCGTTGTTGCCGTACGCGCCCGCGACCAGGGCGTGGAGGGTATCGTCGGACAGCTCGATGCCGGCGACGGCGTAGCCGAGGCGATCGGAGGGACTGCCGGTGACGATGGCGTCCGCACTGCCCAGGTCCGAGGGGAACGAGGAGGCGCTGCCGCGCACGAAGTACACGGCCCCGTTCTGAGTGCTGCCGGCGGTGTAGGCGCCGATGAAGAGGTCATCGAGGCCGCCCGCGGAGTTGACGTCCCCGGGAGCGGCCACCGCGCACCCCGCGGCGTCCGAGGCCGAGTCGCCCAGCATGTCGTCGAAGTCGTCGAGATCCCCGTCCTCCAGTTCGTCCCCGAAGATCACGTAGGCCGCGCCGGCCCCGGATCCGCCGGAGTCGTTGCCCGGCGCACCCACGACGAGGTCCGCCTGGCCGTCGTTGTCCACGTCGCCACCGCCCGCCACCTGCCAGCCGGCCGAGTCGCCTGCGGAGACGCCCTCGAGGATGGCGTCCGCGCTGGAGAGGTCCAGGTCGCTCCACGAGGCGGCCCCGAGGACCACGTAGGCCGCGCCGGCGTCCGTGCCGTTGCGATCGTTGGAGGGGGCGCCGACGAGGAGGTCGTCGTAGCCGTCGCCGTCCACGTCGCCCACCACGGCCACGGCCGAGCCCGCGGCGTCGCCGGCACTCTCGCCGATGAGGAGAGCATCGGCCGAGTCGTAGGACAGGCTCCCGGACGCCCCGCCCAGGAACACCGCGACCGACCCGGCGTCGCGGCCACCGCCGTCGTCGTACGGGGCACCCACGAGGAAGTCGTCGAGGGCATCGCCGTCCAGGTCTCCGCCGCCGCCCACCGCGTACCCGGCCTGGTCCGCGGCGGTGGAGCCGACGATGGTGGCGTAGGCGTCGCTGTCGGCGAGGGTTCCCGTGAGGGTGGACCCTCCCAGGTACAGGTAGGCGGCGCCCGCGTTGGTCCCACCGTCGTCGGCGTAGGGTGCGCCCACGAGGAGGTCGGCCACGCCGTCGCCGCTGTTGTCGCCCGCAGAGGCCACGGCCCAGCCGAACCGGTCGGACGCGCCGCCGCCCTGGAGCGTGGCATCCACCCAGTCGTCGGGGCTCATCACACCAGCCAGGTGCCGCTCGCCCCAGGGGGTGAAGACGATGGCGTCGGCCGAGAGCGCGACGGCGATCTCCTCGCAGCCGATCGTGAGGCCGGTGGATCCGTCTTGGATGCCGATGCTGCCGCATCGTCCATAGGACGTGTCGTTGTTGCCGGACCAGGTCCGGTAGTACTCCATCTGGATCTCGCCCGTGTCGAGGAGCCAGACGCCGAAGTACTGTCCCGTCGGGTCCGTGCTGTTCATGACGACGTCGGCCCACTCCACGTAGATCGCGTTGGGCCAGACGTCGTAGTACACGCTTCCGGAATCGGAGTAGTCCCAGGACGACCACAACGGCGCGATGAACGTCCCGGACGAGGTGCCGTCGCCCACGCAGGCGCCCGAGCTGAAGGCGCCCGGCGCGTCCGTTCCATCGCCCATCGAGACCACGCCGTAGGCATGGATCGTGACCTGGGAGTACTCGGTCCCGTAGAAGGGGAACGTGAACGGCAGGGTGATGGTCGTGTCCTCGTCGGTGGACAGGCCTAGATCCGTCCCGTCGAGGCCGACGATGTTCACCCAGGCGTATGGGGGTCCGTCCGACTCGGACACGCTCCGGTAGACGTACGTGTCGTCCGAGCCGGACAGGCCCAGCGCGGTCGAGGGGACGAGGGCGAGGAGGAGGATCGCTGCGGGAGCTGGGCGCATGGGGATCTCCTGGGGCGGGGAGAGAATCGGACCCCGAGCCGTGCAAGGGCCATCTTAGCACCCATGCGCAGGCAAGGGAAACGCGATCTGAGCGCGAGGTGCTGCCCCCGGGGTACCGCAATAGGATTCCGAACCTCCGGAGACCCTCCATGACCGGCGAACTGGACGCTCTGGTCGAGCGTATCGTGGCCCAGGTGCGTGCTCGCGTCGAGGCGGCAGGGGGGACGCCGTTGCCGGCCGTGACCGGCACATGGCAGGACGAGTCGGCCTTGAGGCTCGGGGTCGCGTACGGAGCCGACCGGCTCGGCACGGCGGCCCACGAGCCGACGGGCCCGCTCGCGGCGGACCTGGCGGGGTTGATCGACCACACCCTGCTCAAGCCCACCGCAACCCGTCGGGACATCGAGGGCGTGTGCGCCGAGGCCCGACGCCACCGTTTCTACTCGGTGTGCCTGAACAGCACCTGGATCCCGCTCGCGGTCCGCCTGCTGGAGGGCTCGGGCGTACGGACTGTCTGCGTGGTGGGCTTCCCGCTCGGTGCCGCGAGCACGGAGGCCAAGGCCTCCGAGACGTCGAGCGCCGTCGATGCGGGGGCCGCCGAGATCGACATGGTCGTCAACATCGGAAAGCTCAAGGGAGGCGAGTACGACGCTGTCCTGGAGGACATCCGATCGGTGGTGAGGGCGGCGAGGAGCCGGCCCGTGAAGGTCATCCTGGAGACGTCCCTGCTCACGCGCGAGGAGAAGATCGCGGGCAGCGCCCTGGCCAAGGCGGCGGGTGCCGCGTTCGTGAAGACCTCCACCGGGTTCGCCGGCGGAGGCGCCACGGTCGAGGACGTGGGCCTCATCCGCGAGGTCGTGGGCCCCGAGATGGGCATCAAGGCCTCGGGCGGGGTGCGGACCGCTCGGGACGCCGCCCGGATGGTGGCGGCCGGGGCCGACCGCATCGGTGCCTCCGCCAGCGTGGCCATCGTGACGGGCGGAGAGCCGAAGGACCCCACCTGATGCGAGCGGTCGTGGTCGTACTGGACTCGCTCGGGGTCGGTGCCCTGCCCGATGCCGCCGCCTGGGGGGATGCCGGCAGCGACACGCTCGGCCACCTGGCCGCGGCAGCCGGGCCGCTCGACCTGCCGCACCTTGCCTCCCTGGGGCTCGGCAACGTCCATCCCGTGCCCGGCGTGGCGCCGGCGGAGCGCCCCGAGGCCTCGTGGGGCCTCGCCGCCCTGGCCTCGGCGGGCAAGGACTCGGTCACCGGCCACTGGGAGATGATGGGGCACGTGGTGACGAAGCCCTTCGGGCGGTTTCCCGAGGGGTTTCCGCGCGCTAT
This sequence comes from Deltaproteobacteria bacterium, assembly GCA_016927815.1. GTDB lineage: Bacteria > Myxococcota_A > UBA796 > UBA796 > JAFGLY01 > JAFGLY01. Next base: position 3,842 of record JAFGLY010000035.1, read on the forward strand.
CCTCGATCCCTTCGAGGCGATCGTCGGCCTGCCCGTGCTGGGCAACCGGGCCGCCTCGGGAACGGAGATCATCGTGGAGTTGGGGGAGGCGCACCTGGGCACCGGCCGCCCGATCGTGTACACGTCCGCGGACTCCGTCTTCCAGGTCGCGGCGCACGAGCGGGTGATTCCGCTCGAGCGCCTGTACGCCCTGTGCGAAGCCGCGTTCCGGATCTGCACGCCCTTCCGGGTGGCCCGGGTGATCGCCCGGCCCTTCGACGGGCCGCCCGGTGCGTTCGCCCGCACCGGAAACCGGAGGGACTTCGCCCTCCAGCCGGACGGAGAGACGGTCCTGGACCGGATCCTCGCCGCGGGGCTCGAGGTCGTCGGTGTGGGCAAGGTCCCCAGCCTGTTCGGAGGACGCGGCTTTTCGAGATCGCACAAGGCCGATGGCAACGAGGCCGTCGTGGAACGACTCCTCGACGTGCTGGCCGATCCGACGGACGGGCTCGTGTTCGCCAACCTGGTGGACTTCGACACGAAGTACGGCCACCGGCGCGATCCCGAGGGGTACGCCCGGGCCCTGGAGGCCTTCGACCGAAGCCTCCCCGCCCTGTTCGCCCGCCTCCACCCGGAGGACCTGCTCGTGATCACCGCCGATCACGGCAACGATCCGACGCACCCGGGGTCCGACCACACGCGGGAATACGTCCCGTTCCTGGCCTGGCGGTCCGACCGACCGGCCCGTCCCCTGGGGCGGCGCGGCACGCTGGCCGACGTGGGCGCCACGGTGGCCGCGTACCTCGGCGTCCCCTGGCATGGGCCCGGCCGGGACGCCTTCGCGGGCGCGGGAGGCCGCGCCGCATGACGACGTCGCTTCCCGTCCTGCTCGAGCACAAGCGCGACGGAGGGCGCTACGCTGCCGAGGAGATCGAGGCATTCGTCCGAGCCGTGGTGGACGGCCGGGCCAGCCGTGCGCAGGCGGCTGCCTGGCTGGCCTTCGCCTACGTCCGGGGCCTCGACGACGGCGAGACGGCTGCGCTCACGCGGGCCATGGCCACGAGCGGCCGCATGCTGTCCTGGGAGGGGCTGGACGGTCCCTTCGTAGACAAGCACTCCACCGGGGGCGTGGGCGACAAGGTCTCGCTCGTTCTGGCGCCCCTGTGGGCGGAGCTGGGGCGCCGCGTGCCCATGGTGAGCGGGCGGGGCCTCGGCCACACCGGGGGCACGCTCGACAAGCTCGAGGCCATCCCCGGGTATCGCTGCGACCTCGAACCCGGTCGGCTCAGGCGGATCCTCGAGGACGTGGGCTGCTTCGTCAACGGGCAGACCGACGCGGTGGCTCCGGCGGACCGCATCCTGTACGCCCTGCGCAACGAGACCGGAACGGTTCCGTCCATCCCGCTCATCACCGCCTCCATCCTCTCCAAGAAGCTGGCCGAGGGCATCTCCGATCTCGTGCTCGACGTGAAGGTGGGAAGCGGGGCCTTCATGCCCGACCTCGACGCCGCCCGCGCGCTCGCTCGGAGCATCGTGCGGGTGGGCCGCGATGCCAAGCTGAGGGTCCGTGCCCTGATCACGGACATGGACCAGCCGCTGGGGCAGGCCGTGGGCAACGCCCTGGAGGTCCGGGAGGCCGTGGACGCGCTGAAGGGGGAGGGGCCCGACGACCTCGTGGCCTGCACGCTCGCGCTGGCCGGGGACGATCGCGCGGGAGCCCTGCTCGCCTCCGGAGCGGCCTTCGAGCGGTTTCGCCGCATGGTGGCCGCTCACGGGGGCGATCCGGAGTCTCTCGACCGGCTGGGCCGCACGACGGACGGCATCGCGGTGGTCGAGGTGCGGGCCGATCGGAGCGGGTTTCTCCAGCGGTGCGACGCGCTCGGTGTGGGTCGTGCGGCGTTCGCGCTCGGAGCCGGCCGCTCGCGGGCCTCGGACGCCGTCCACCCGGACGTGGGCGTGGTGCTCGAGCGCAAGCGGGGCGACCCCGTGGCCGCGGGGGAGGTCCTGGCTCGGGTCCACCACGCGGGCCGGGAGCTGGACACGGCGCTCGCCTGTGTGCGGGCTGCATGCGTCGTCGGAGACGCGCCTCCCGGGCCCGTCCCCCTGGTGCGGGACGTGGTGGACCTCGCGATCTGACCGGAAGACAGGCGTTCTCCGACAGGTCGGCGGACACCGCGTCCCATCAAACCGACCGACCGGTCAGTCGAAAGAACAAGAGACAGGCGGCTTTTCCCGTTCTTCGTCCGCTTGACCCGAAGGGGGGTCCAGGTGTAGACCAGAAGGCGTACGGAGGAATCGGACATGAGCACCTCCTGTGATCCTGCCGTGCCGGCGACCGTCTCCGACATGGCAGCGGCCATGAACGCCCGCCACGAGGTCCAGCGCCGAGCCGCCCTGGACGTCTTCGAGCGGGCCATCGGCTTCGACCTGCCGGACCAGGTTCGATCGGTCGGCATGATGCCCTACTACCGAGAACTCACCCGGAACGAGGGGCCGGTGTGCCTCATCGACGGCCGGCAGGCCATCATGCTGGGGTCCAACAACTACCTCGGTCTCACGACCCATCCTGCGGTCCGCGAGGCGGCCGCCCGAGCGGTCCTGGAGGATGGGCCGAGCCTCACGGGCTCCCGGCTGCTGAACGGCACGACCACTGCCCACACCGCGCTGGAGCGAAAGGTCGCGGAGTTCTTCGGGCGGGAGGACGCCCTGGTGTTCACCACCGGGTACCAGGCCAACATCGGCGTGATGACGGCGTTCGCCTCCCCGGAGACGACCGTGGTGCTGGACCGCCACTGCCACGCCTCCATCCTGGACGGCGTCCGCGCGGCCCGCGCACAGGTGGAGTGCTTCCCCCACAACGACGTGGCTGCGCTCGACCAGCTGCTCGACCGGCTCGTGGAGCAGGGCCCGTGCATGGTCATGGTGGACGGCCTCTACTCCATGGAAGGGGACATCGCGCCCCTCCCCGGAATCGCCGAGACGTGCCGTCGCCACGGCGTCCGGCTCGTCGTGGACGAAGCCCATGCGCTCGGGGTGCTCGGCGCGACCGGACACGGCACCGAGGAGCACTTCGGCTGCCCGGGCCTCGCGGATCTCCTGACGGGGACCTTCTCCAAGTCGCTCGCGTCCATCGGAGGCTGGGTGGCCGGCAGCGCTCGGGTCATCGACTGGATGCGCTTCTTCGGACGATCCATGGTCTTCTCGGCCTCCATGCCCCCGGCCCAGATTGCCGCGGCGAGCACGGCGCTCGACCTCCTTCGAGCCGAGCCCTGGCGGGTGACCCGGGTCAACGAGAACGGCCAGACCTGGCGAGAGGGACTCGTGCGGGCCGGGTTCGTCGTCGGCAACTCGGTCTCGCCCATCGTGCCCGTCACGGTGGGCGACGACTTCACCTGCCTCATCGTGGGCAAGGCCCTCCTCGACGCCGGTGTCTACGTGAATCCCGTGGTCTACCCGGCGGTGCCCCGGGACAAGGCCATGCTCCGGACCAGCGTCATGGCCACGCACGAGCCCCACCACCTGGCGACCGCGCTGGAGATCCTGGAGACGGTGGGCCGCAAGGTGGGCCTGCTCAAGGGGTAGCGGCACGCGGGAGGGTTAGGTCCCTCCACCCCGACGGCCGCCGCGCACCCATGCACATCCGGAAGCTGGAAATCCACGGCTTCAAGTCGTTCCCGGATCGGACGACGCTTCACTTCGGCCCGGGCATCTCGGGCGTGGTGGGCCCCAACGGATGCGGCAAGTCGAACGTCCTGGATGCGGTGAAGTGGTGTATCGGCGAGCAGTCGCCCCGCGCGCTCCGGGGCCAGGTCATGGAGGACGTGGTCTTCAACGGAGCCGAGGGTCGCCCCCCCATGTCCCTGGCCGAGGTCAGCCTCACGCTCCTTGCCGGAGCCCAACCCTTTCCCGGAGACTGGGCCCGGTTCGAGGAGGTGCGGATCACGCGTCGGATGACGCGGGGGGGTCCGTCCGAGTACCTCCTCAACCAGGAACGGGTCCGTCTGCGCGACGTCCACGACCTCCTCCTCGACACCGGCGCCGGGGCCAGGTTCTACGCGTTCATCGAGCAGGGACGGATCGGCGGCATCGTGGAGTCCACCCCGGAGCAGCGACGGGCGCTCCTCGAGGAGGCGGCCGGCATCTCTCGGTTCAAGGCCCGCCGCGCCGAGACCCTGACCCGCCTGGAGGCGACGCTGGACAACCTCCAGCGCTCGAGCCACGTGCTCCAGGATTTCGAGGTTCGCCTGGAGCGCCTCGGCCGGCAGGTGGAGCAGGCGGCGCGGTACCGGCGCTACCGGGCCATCGCCCGTCAGGGCGCGCTCGTGATCGCACTCGTCCGTGCGGGCGGACTCATCGCGGACCGCCGTGTCCTGGCCCGGGACCAGCAGGAGGGTGCGCGTGCGCTGGAAACCGCGGGTCGCGACCTGAACCGACGGGAGGGCGACCTGGTGCGGGACCGGGAGGCCGTCGAACTCCAGGAACGCCGGGTGGGGGGGATCCGCGATCGGCTCGCGTCGCTGGAGGCCTCCCGGCGCGAGCACGAGTCCGCTCGCCTGTACCAGGACCGGGAGGCCGCCGACCTCGAGGATCGGGCGGAGCGGCTCGCCGGGGAGGTCCGGGTGGGCCTGGAGCGCAACGAACGGGCGGTGATGGAGCGCGACGCCGCCTCGGCGCGGGCCACGGCGTCGGCCGAGCAACTGTCCCGCAGAGAGGCTGATCTTGCGGTTCTGGAGGAAAAGGATCGGGTTGCCCGGGCACGCGTCGAGGAGGCCGGACAGGAGGTGGCCCGGGCACGACGGAGGGTGGCGGACACCCACACGGACGCCGAGCGTGCACGGGCGCGCCGCGAGGGGCTGGAGCTCCAGGTGCAGGAAGCGACCGAGGCTTTGGATCGCCTCCTTCGCGAGCAGGCGTCCGCGTGCGAGGAGGCCGAGCGACTGGCCCACGATCGAATCGGAACCGAGGCCGAGCACGTGGCAGCGACCGCACGACTCGGGGCCTCGGCCGCTGCGCTCGCCGAGGCGCGCCTGGCCCTGGAAGCGGCCTCGGCAGGGGCGCGTGCGTCGGTCGAGGCCCGGCGGGCTGCGGAGCAGGCGTCCGCTGCGGCGGACCGCGACCAGGCCGCTGCCGAGGGCCTCAGGACCTCCCTGGAGGCGCTCGAGGCCCGCCACGAGGGCGTGTCCGACGCGCCTAGAGCCATCCTCGAACGGGTGGAGGGTGCCTGGCTCGTGGCCGAGGAGGTGGAGGTACCCGGCGACATCGTGGCGGGCCTCTCAGCCGTCCTGGGAGACCGCGTGGACGCCGTGGCGCTCGCACGCCGGGAGGATCTCGGACCCGCGATCGAGGCCGCACGTGGCGGGACCGCCTGGGTGGTGCTGCCCGGCGGCTCGTCCCCCTCTCCTGCGGGTCTGGCCGGGCGTGTGGCCGGGACCGAGCGCGCCCGTGCCGCCCTGGCCCGTCTCCTCGGACCGGTCGAAGTGGCGGACGACCTCGAGGCTGCGCTCGTCCACCAGGCCTCCAACAGCACCGTGGTCACAGGCGCCGGCGACCTCGTGCTGCCGGGGGGCGTGCTTCGGCTCGGAGGGCCGGGCACGGGTGCAGGCAGCGCCGTCCTGGGGCGTCGCCAGGCGCTCAGGGAGGCCGAAGAAGCGTGCGCCCGGGCCGGGGATCGGGCCGAGGCAGTCCGTGCCGCCGCCCTCGGGGCCGCCCAAGAGGCGCAGGGGGCCCTGGAGACCGAAGACGCGGCGCGGACGGCGCTCACCGCGGCCCAGGAGGCCCACCGCCTCGAGGAGTTGGAGGCCTCGGGTCTGGGTCACCGGGTGCGGGCGTGCACGGAGGCCGAGGAGCGACACCAGCGGCGCCTCCAGGACCTCGCGGCGCGGATCGAGGGGGGAACCGCCCGGCGGGCCGAGTTGGAGACGGCGCTCGACGAGGCGGGCTCGGATCGGGAGGCCTCGACGGCTCGAGACCGCGATGCACAGGCGGCCCTGGAGGCCGCCGAAGCCGTCCTGGACGCCCTCGGGGCGGCTCGGTCGGCCGCGCTCCAGCAGGTGCAGGCCCTGCGCGAGGAGGTGGCCGCGCTCCGAGAACGCGTCCGAGCCGAGGAGCAGGCCCGGACTGCCGCCGAGCAAGCGGTGGCGACCTTCACCGAGGCGGTGGAACGGGCGCGGGCCGAGTCCGTCCGGGTGGCCTCACGGCAACGGGATCTCGCCGACCAGGTCGCGGCCACCGAGGCCGCCATCGTCCAGGTGGCCGAGGCCCAGGCGCAGGCCTCGGCCGAGGTCGAGGAGGAGCGCCGGCGCCTCCAGGCTCTGCGGGAGGCCGCGGCGCGAACCGAGGAAGCGGTGGCTCGCGCCCGCGACGTGCGCGAGCGGGCCGAGCGGGTGCTGGGCGATCTGGAGGCCCGGCTTCGGGAGACCCGCGCCCTGCTCGAGGCGCTCAAGCGGAGCATGGAAGAGGACCAGGGCGTCTCGCTCGCCGGTCTCCTCGACCGGCTCGACAAGAACGGGCAGTTGGTGATCCCGCACGGCCTTTCGGACGACGCGCGCCTGCCCCTGGATGTCCGGCGCCTGCCGCCCGTGGAGGATCTGGTGATCACGCCCGGGGACCTCGCCGCTCCCGATCTGGCCCGGACCTGGACCGAGGCCACCGAGCGGGCCAGGCGGCGCCTGGAGGCGCTCGAGGACGTCAACCTCACAGCGGTGGAGGAGTACCTGGAGGTGCTCCACCGCACGGAGGAGATCCGGTGCCAACGCGCGGACCTCGAGGCCACGGTGGCCGAGATCCGAGACGCCCTGGCCCGCGTGAACCGCACCTGCCGGGAGCGGTTCCGGGAGACCTACCAGGCCGTGGACGCGCACTTCCGCGATCTGTACGCCCGTCTTGCGGGGGGAGGGGAGGCCCGCCTGGTCCTCACCGACGAGGAGGACCTGCTCGAGACGGGGGTCGAGATCGTGGCCTCCCCGCCGGGCAAGCGGCTCAAGACGCTGGGGCTCCTGTCCGGGGGGGAGAACGCGGTGGTGGCCATCGCGCTGCTCTTTGCCCTGTTCCGGGTCCGCCCCTCTCCGTTCTGCCTGCTGGACGAGGTGGACGCACCTCTGGACGAAGCCAACGGAGCCCGGTTCAACGCCCTCTTGAGGGAGATGTCCCGGACCTCCCAGTTCGTGGTCATCACGCACAACCGCAAGACCATGGAGGCCGCGGACATCCTGTACGGCGTCACCATGCCGGACCCGGGGGTCTCCCGGCTCGTCACGGTCGAGGTGCGCTGAAGCGGCTCCGCCGGATACCAGGGACGACCCCTGGAGGTCGTGTTGACCTGGGTGCTTCTGGCCATCGTGATCCTGGCGGTGGGCGCCGCGGCCCTGCTCGCGATCCGCCGTCGCCCACGCCCTTCGCCACCGGCGATCCCTCCGGTGGACACCGCTGGGTCGATCCCACCGCCGGAGGCCGCTCCGGTGCCCCTCTTCAGGCGTCTCTCCGACGGCCTCGCACGCACGCGCGAGGTCCTGACGCGGCGTCTCGACGGTGTCTTCGCGCGAACCCGGATCGACGACGCGCTCTTCGCCGACCTCGAGGAGGCCCTCCTGATGGCCGACGTCGGCGTGCGGGCCACCGCCCGGATCCTGGATCGGCTCCGTGAGGACACGACGCGCATGGCGCTCACCGACCCTGCGAGGCTTCGCGAGCGCCTGGGCACGCACCTCATCGACCTCTTGCGGGCGCCGGGCCCGGATCTCGCGGCCGTTCCAGAGGAGGGGCCGCTGGTCGTCCTAGTGGTCGGCGTCAACGGCGGCGGCAAGACGACCACCATCGGCAAGCTGGCCTCCCGCTACGTGCGTGCGGGCCACCGCGTGCTGGTCGGTGCGGGGGACACCTTCCGCGCGGGAGCCGTCGAGCAGTTGGGCGTCTGGGCGGAACGGGCCGGGGCCGAGATCGTGTCGCGCGAGGAGGGAGCGGATCCGGCCGCGGTCCTCTTCGATGCGGTCACCCGAGCGCGCAGCCGGGGACACCAGGTGGTCATCTGCGACACCGCCGGGCGTCTCCAGAGCCGGAAACCCCTCATGGACGAGCTGGCCAAGGTCATCCGGGTCATCGGCCGCGCCCTGCCCGGCGCACCGCACGAGGTGCTCCTCGTGCTCGATGCCACCATCGGGCAGAACGCGCTCTCCCAGGCGCGCTTGTTCGGAGAGGCCGCGCCCTTGACCGGCATCGTGCTCACCAAGCTCGACGGAACGGCACGGGGAGGGGTGGTGGTCGCTGTGTGCCAGGAGACGGGCCTGCCCGTCAAGCTCATCGGCGTGGGAGAGACCCTGGACGACCTGCGTCCCTTCGACCCGGTGTCCTTCGTGGAGGCCCTCCTCGCGCCGGAGGATGCTGCCCGAACGTGACGGATCGCTTACCTTGGACCCCGAGAGCCCCGAGCCTGGAGGAAGCCGATGGCGGTCACGATCACCTTGAGGGGGCGCCACTACACCGTACGCAGCGACGAACCCGAGGAGGACGTCCTCCGCCTCGCCCGTTGGCTGGACGATCGGATCGCGGAGATGGCCGAACGCACGCCCGGCGTGGATGGCGAGACCGTAGCCCTGCTCGCGGCGCTGAACGTGGCCAGCGAGTACAGCCGGTTCCGGCGCAAGGTCGTCGAGGACCTTTCGGGCCTCGACCGGGATCTCTCGGCCGTTTCGGCCATCCTCGAGGTGACGCTGCCGGACGGAGGCGAGGTTCCCCCCCCGGATGCCGAAGCGGAGGCCCCCGGCGACCCGGGGGCGTGAATCCCCCAGAGCGCGCATGACCGATCCCGTTCGCCGTGGTGTCGCGCGGTTTGCCGGCCCGCTTTGCGACCGGACGCTCGGATTCCTGATCCTGGCGCCGTCCGCCACGGCCCTCGGGGTGGCGGCCTGGCTGGACCCCGATCCGAGGGGGCTCGGCACGCACCACCAGCTGGGCTTCGGCGGGTGCCTGTTCCACCAGCTCACCGGCCTTCCGTGCCCCACCTGCGGCATGACGACCTCGTTCGCCCTGGGGATGGAGGGGCACCTCTGGGCGGCATTCGTCACCCAGCCTTTCGGGTTCGTGCTCTTCGTCCTCACGTGCACGGCGGCCATCCTGGGTCTCGCGGACCTGATCGCCCCCCGAGGCCGGGTGGTGGCTGCGTGGCGCTTCATCGAGACGCGGGAAGGGTGGATCGCGGGGGCGCTCCTCCTCGGCATGCTCCTGGGATGGGCGTGGAAGGTGTACCGCGTCGCGTTCGTCGGGGGTTGACCGCCCGCGACCTGGCGAGACGCTCCTCGCCCCGACCTCCTACAGTCTACAGCCTGCAGCCTACAGTCTACAGCCTCTCCCCCATCTCGGCGGCCACTCCAGGCAGGGGCCCCTTGACCCCGGGAGCCCGGTCCCATTACGTCGGAGCCATGTCGAGCGGTGCCCCGATCCTCCTCGTCCTGCTGGCCGCGAGCGTCGCTCGGTCCGCCTTCGCGGCCGACATCTTCGTGGGTACCGATCAAGACGGCGTGCTCACCATCACCGACTCGCCGGGGAGCCTGCCGGAGTTCGAGGCGATGGTGACGTTCGAAGTGCCGGCGCCGGCATTGCGTCACAAGATGCCGAAAACGCCCGATCTGCATGCGTACGACGCCCTCATCCTCGCGACGGCGGAGCGTACCGGGGTCCCGGCGGCCCTGCTCAAGGCGGTCTGCCTGGCCGAGAGCCGGATGAACCCGCGCGCCGTGTCGCCCGCCGGTGCAAAGGGGCTCATGCAGCTCATCCCCACCACGGCTCGCGCGCTCGGGGTCCGCGATCCCTTCGACCCCGCACAGTCGCTGGAGGCCGGTGCCCGGTACCTCGCCCGCCAGCTCGCCGAGTTCGGCGATGTCGAGCGAGCGGTCGCGGCCTACAACGTCGGCCCCCGGTACGTCCGGGAGCGCCGGCCATGGCCGGCGGAGACACGCCGGTTCGTGGGTCGCGTGGCCGAGTGGACGCGCTACTTCACCGAGCGTCGGCCCGTGGGGTCCGATCTCGAGCCGGTGGACTGAGAGTCGCGGTCCCCCCGGATCGCGTCGCCTACCACCCGAGCGGCTTCACCCGGATCCAGCGCCCGCTCGACGACCGGATCTCGCCGGAGTGCCTGAGGGCCCGTAGCGCGGCGATCACCTCGGCCTCCTCGATGTCGTCCCAGGGACTCGTGCGGAGCGACCCCGCCACGAGGAGGCTCTCCTTCAGGCCCTGCTCGCGGTGGGCGTCGAGTCGGGCGAGCACGTACTCGCGGATCCACTCCCCGCGCCGCTCGTCGCGCGGAGGAGAGGGCCTCGGGGGCCGGGGTGGCGTAGGGGCTCTGGGGGTCCGCTGGACGACGGGCGCCCCGGAGGGAGACGCCGGCGGTGGGGGGGGCGGTGGGCCGGGCAGGAGGACGGGGTCCGGCAAGGCGGTGGCCCACGTGGCCTCGAGGCGGTCCAGGAGCGCGGCGGTGGCAGGAGAGTCGCCATCCTTCGACCCCCGGCCCTCCACGGCCCGTCTCAGTCGGGTCGGCACCCTGCCCGGGGGCAGCGACGCGAGATCCGAGAGGACCGCTTGGAGCACGTCACCGTCCGGCAGATCGCAGAGCTCTCGCTCGCGGGCCCGTGCGAAGGCGTCGAGGTCGACCGCAAGGGGGCGGGGCAGGCCCGCCGGTCCTTCGGAGAGCGCGAAGAGACCCGCGAGCGTGGATCCGGAGAGGTACGCGAGACCCCGGCGCAGGAGTTCGGGAACCCGGATTCCCAGGTGGACGGGGTCGGACGTGCAGAGGTCGGGGATGTGGATACGGTGGGCGGGCAGCACGGGCGGATCCGGCAACAGGGGCCGGACCTCTATCCGACTGCGCGAACGACGTGCGCCTGCGTCGAGATTCCGGATGACCCGCATCTACACGCGCATCGGCGACCGGGGCACCACGCGCCTCGCCGGAGGACAGGAGGTCCCCAAGGACGACGTCCGGGTCGCTGCGTACGGCACGGTGGACGAGCTCACGAGCGTTCTCGGCGTGATCCGTGCGTTCGTCCCCACCTCTCCCGCGCCCGCCGCCGCACGGGAGCGCCTCGACCAGGTGCTCCACGACCTCCAGCGCGACCTGTTCCGGGTCGCGACCGTCCTGGCGGTGATCGGCGATCGGCCCGACGGCACGTCCGTACCCGCGCCCTCCGACGCTGGGCGGATCGAGCGTCTCATCGACGCCTTCGACGCCGAGTTGCCCCCCCTCCGGACGTTTCTCCTGCCCGCGGGCGGTCCCGTACCCGCGCTGCTCCACCAGGCCCGCACGGTGTCCCGGCGGGCCGAGCGGATGCTGGTCACGCTCGCCCGCACGGGTGCTCCCGACGCCTCGTCGCTGCTCCCCTATGCGAACCGGCTCTCGGACCTGCTCTTCGTGCTGGCCCGCTGGGTGGCGCGGGCCGAGGGTTTGCCCGAGGTCCCGCCAAGCCCGTGACCGCCGGAGGGCCGAGGCGAACCCGGATGCGTCACTTCGAGGCCTGGCAGCTGCCGAACCCGCACCGGATGGTCAGCGTGTCGCCCGCCGCGAGGGAGAAGCGGCCCAGCGACTCGAACCCCGTGCCCTTCTCGGCCTCGGCGTAGACGCGATACCGCCCCGGTGGGACGGCGCCGGGGGGCGAACGGCCGTTCTTCCCGACGAGGTAGGCGTCTCCGCCGAGGACCCTCACGGTGGCGGTGCCGGAGGACCCCACCCGGGCCACGGGCCTGGGTTCCTCAGCGGAGGCGGCTTCGAGCGGATCGGCTGGCACGTCCTGGGGGCTCTCCGGCTCCGCGACGTCCTCCGGGTCGCCGCCCGGCTCCGCGACGTCGGACAGCATCGCAGGCCCGTCCGGGCCCGGCGGCTCGCCGGTGTCCAGGGTCCGCACCATCAGCGCGATGAGCAGTCCGAACTGCAGGGCCTGGCAGAAGAGCAGGAGCGCGATGGCCAGTACGAGCCAGAGCGGGGCGCCGGCGGTCGTTCGACGCAGGAGGCGCAACTCCCGCTCCACGGCTTCCAGGCGACGAGCCACCGGATCGGGAGTGTAGGGCAACGGAGGGGGGGTGGGGTCGGCGGGAGCCGGGTGCAGGGCGGGAGGCTCGGCGGTGGGAGGGATCCCGTCCGCCAGGTGGCCCCCGCCGGGATCCGAAGGCGTGGCCATGGGAATGGACTCACAGGTGGGGGGGGAGGGGAGCGGGGATGGACAGGGAGCCCTCGAGCTCCCAGAACCGAGCGACGATGCCGTCGAAGGCGTCTGCCAGGTCCTCGGCGTGGACGTACCGCCTTGCGGGATCCACGGCCAGCGCGCGGTCCAGGACGGCGAGCACGTGCACGGCCAGGGCCTCTTCCCTCGCGGGGTCGAAGAAGAGCCCCGAGAGCGCCTCGCGCACGGCGGCGCGGTCCGGGTCGGGAAGGCGAAGGGGCGTGGGGAAGGCGGCTGGATCGAGATCCCTGGCGGAGAAGCGTCCCGGGTCGAGATCCCGCACGGCCAGGACGTCGGTCGTCCGCTGGCATCGGAACACCGGGCTGTGGGTGCCTTCCGGGGGCGACGGACGTCCCTGGAGCCGAGCAGTTCTCAGGCGCATCAGCACGAGGAGGGAGAGCGCGACCGACCAGGTGTCCATGGCCTCCGGGACGTGCTTCCGGGCGTTGAACAGCATCTCCGGTGCGACGAAGTTTTCGGTCCCGAGGACGATCGAGGTGGCCTCCCAGGCCTCCTCCTCGATGGGACGGCTCTCGGAGGCCCCGAAATCCGCAAGGAGCCACCGCCCGTCGTTGGAGAGGACCACGTTCCGTGGCTTGATGTCGGCATGGACCGAGCGGATGCCCCGTGCAGCCATGAAGGTGTGGAACTCGGCTGCCCGACGACAGACCTCGGCCAGCGCCCGGCACAGCGGCTCCACGGCATCGCGCCGGGCCAGAACGTTGCCCCACCACCGCTCCAGGTCGGTAGGGCACCACTCCATGACCATCCCCGCGATCCGATCGCCCGCCTCCACGACGTCCAGGAGACGAGGGCAGGGGGGTGCCGGTTCCACCTCCTGGAGCTTGAGGAGGATCTCGGCCTCGATAGCCATCCTCTCCCGAGACAAACGGTCGGGAGCCGAGATCTTGAGGGCGAGCAACGTGCCTTCGGGAACGGTGGAATAACCCGGGCCCGACGCGACCACGCGGTGGAACTCCGCCATGCCCCCCGGCCGGGGCTCGCAGGAGGATTCGCGGACGTACGTCCTGCCGGATCGCCCGATCCAGCGTTCGGGGCGCCCGTGGCTACCTTGGGCGGGCATCGCCCGGACCGGCCCGCGTGAGGCCGAGCGGATGGAGGCGCTGGCCCACAGAACCCTCCGAAACGTGGGGGAGGGGAGCGTACCACGCACCGCCGCCCGCGGCCTACTCGCTTCCCGGATCGGGGTCGATCTCCACGATCACCATCCCGGCATGGATCGTGCCTCCGTCGTGCACGAGCCAGCGCCGCACCACGCCCCCGAAAGGAGCCCGGATCCGGGTGAACGTCTTCATGACCTCTGCGAGAGCCAGCGTATCCTCGGGCAGCACGCGCGCACCGGGTGGGGCGAAGGGAGGCGCGCCCGGCGAGGGTCGGTGGTGGAGGGTCCCGTCCATGTCGGCGCGGACCGGCTGGGCGCTGCCCAGGACCGAGCGGACCGCAGCCCGGACCGCGGCCCGCCGGAGCCCGGTCTGGCGCCTCAGGTGCAGGATGGGCGTCCCGTAGTCCACCGGCGAGAAGGCGGGAGCGACCCGATCCACGAGTCCCTCGACGCCCGGAGGGACCAGGAGATCGTGCCACGAACCGAGCTGCTCCAAGCGGCCGAAGCGCAGGCCGGGCCGTACCGGCGTACCCGGCTCCAGGGTGGGTACGAAGGTCCCAACGCTCGGAGCGCAGAGGGCGCCGTTCCGGATCAAGGGCCTGCGCACAGCACCTCCACGTCGTGCACGGTCCGGATGCGTGGGTTCCGGACCCGCCGGTTGCCGGTGGCCTGGTAGCAGGCCTCGACGACCTCCTCGAGCCAGATCCGCAGCTCGGGCAGGGTGACGATCTCGTCCACGTCGCCACGAGAGGCAGCCTCGTAGGGATCCATGTCCCGCTCGATCCGCTCGGCGATCCGGTCTCGGGCCTGGGCCTCGGGGCCCGCGGGCTGTGCCGCATCGCCCGCGCGACGGCCCAGCGAGGCCGTGGCCAGCGTGCGCCCCTCCATCACGCCCAGGCGTGTGCAGGGTGTGGCCAGTTGGACCACGGGGTCGAACGGCAGGCCCGCCTGCGCGTAGTACCCCGCGCCCGAGGCCCGTCGGAGCAGGACGGTGATCATCGGGGTGGCGTTGGTACTGTTGGTATAGAGGAGAGAGGAACCGAACCCGAGCAGGCCCAGCGCCTCGGCCTCGGGCCCGATGTCGAAGCCCGCCACGTCCTGGAACCACAGGATGGGTACGCCGTCCTCCTCGCAGGTTCGCGAGAAGGTGGCCAGCCGGGCCACGCCCTCCCGGTAGAGGGTCCCCCCTGCCCGAGCCATGCCCGGCTTGCGGGGATGGGCGAAGATCCTGAGATCGTTGGACGCCATCCCCACCCAGAGGCCCTGGATCCGCCCGTACCCCGTCACGACCTCCTGCGCGGTGCCGGGGAGGAACTCGTGGAAGAGCGAACCGTCGAGGAGGCGCGCCAGCACCTGGCGAAGGTCGCAGGGCTCCCGGTGGTCCGGGGGGATCAGGGCCGAGAGTTCCGAAGGATCCCACGAGGGGGGCAGCGCGGGCGCGCCCCCCCGGTAGAAGTCCGCGGCGGAGGAGGGGAGGCGAGCCACCTCGGCCCGGAGCGCGAGCAGGCAGGTCTCGTCGTCCGGGACACGCAGGTCGGCCACCCCGGAGACGTGGACGTGGACCTCCGGTCCCCCCAAGTCCACGCCGCCCAGCGCGAGGCTCTTGGCCCCTCGGATGACGGCCTGGCCCGCGATGACCATGTACGCCTGCTCGGTCATCACCACGCGATCGCTGATGATGGGCATGTAGCCGCCACCTGCGATGCACGGCCCGAAGACGCCCGCGATCTGCGGAACGCCCCGGTCCGAGAGCAGGGCGTTGAGCTTGAAGATGTGGCCCGCGCCCGTGCGCCCGGCGAAGGACCCCGACTGCTCGGGCAGGAAGAGGCCCGAGGACTCCACCAGGTACACCACCGGGAGGGCGAGGCGCAGTGCCAGCGTCTGGGCCCGCTGGATCTTCTCCGGGGTGCCCGGCCACCAGGCCCCGGCAGCCACGAGGTTGTCGTTCGCGATGACCACCACGTGCCGGCCATGGATCCGGGCCAGCGCCGTGATCACGCCGGCTCCCACGGCCTCGCGCGTTTCGAAGGTGCGGCCCCAGTGGACGAGCGTTCCCAGCGGGAGCACGGGCATGCCCGGATCGCACAGGGCCTCGATCCGCTCCCAGGCCGTCATCCGGCCGGAGGCGCGGACGGCGGCCCGGGCCTTCTCCCCCCAGCCGGCACGGGCATGGGTGCGCCGCTCCTCGAGCTGGCGCTCGAGCGGCTCCATCCAAGCCCGGTTCCGGGCCTGCCGGTCGGGCTCGAGCGCCTGCTCGAGGGGCTTCCCGATGGGTTCGAGCGGGAGATGGGCCATCTTCAGGGCTCCGGCGTGATCCGAGGCAGGTAGGGGACGAGGTCGGGGAGGATCCGATCCAGGAGCCCTGTATCCAGGCGACCCTCGATCACCTCGGGCCGATCCAGAAGCTGGAGGTGCAGGGCCACGTTGGTGCGGACGCCGGCGATGCGGGTCCGCGACAGCGCGGCGCGCATCCGGTCCAGCGCCTCGGCCCGGTCGTTCCCCTGGGTGATGATCTTGCAGAGGAGGGAATCGTAGTGGGGGGGGATCTGGTCGCCGGCATCGCCCGGTCCGGCCCGTCGCAGGTGGGTGTCCACCCGCACCCCCTCCCCCGAGGGGAGGTCGAGGCGCACGAGCCGCCCGGGGGAGGGAGCGAAGTCGTGGGCGGGATCCTCCGCGTTCACCCTGCACTCCAATGCGTGCCCCCCGGGACGGGCGGAAACCGCTGGCACCGACAGGCGTTCGCCTGCGGCGATCTTGAGCTGCCACTCCACGAGATCGAGCCCACAGAGCGCCTCGGTGATTCCGTGCTCCACCTGGAGGCGCGCGTTGCACTCGAGGAACCAGAGGTCCCCGCCGGGGGTGGCCAGCATCTCCACGGTGCCGGCTCCCACGTACCCCAGGGCAGCCAGGGCCTCGGCCGCGCGCTCGCCGGTGGCTTGTCGGTCCCGGGGATCGCCCAGGGGCGACGGGGCCTCCTCCATCACCTTCTGGCGGCGACGCTGGAGGGAGCACTCCCGCTCGCCCAGGCACACGGCGTTGCCGTACCGATCCACGAGGATCTGGAACTCGACGTGGCGTGCGCCCTCCACGAACCGCTCGACGTAGAGCGCGCCCTCCCCGAAGGCGGCCACTGCCTGGGCCCGCGCCTCCAGGAACGCCTGGTCCAGTTCCTCGGCGGTGCGCGCCATGGCCAGGCCCCGCCCGCCGCCGCCGGCCACGGCCTTGAGCAGCACGGGCCAGCCCACCCGATCCGCCTCCGCCCGGGCGCGCGCGACGTCGGCCACGGCGCCGGAGGAACCGGGGATGGGCAGGAGCCCCAGGCGTTCGAACGCCCGCCGGGCCACCGCCTTGTCGCCCGTCAGGTGCAGCACCCCGGCAGGAGGCCCCACGAACACGATGCCGAGGGCTTCGCAGCGAGCCGCGAAGGTGGCGTTCTCGGAGAGGAACCCCCAGCCGGGATGCACCGCTGCGCACCGCTCCCGACGGGCCACCTCCAGAAGGGCGTCGGCGTCGAGGTAGGAGTCCCGTGGATGGGGCCCCCCCACCACGACGACCTGCTCCACCTCGTTGAGCCAGGCGAGGTCGCGATCCGCTTCGGAGACGACCGCGACCGTCTCCACACCCAGCCGACGGCAGGTGCGGTTGACCCGGGCGGCCACCTCCCCACGGTTGGCCAGGAGGAGGCGGCGGAACATCAGGGTTCCAGTTCCCGCTCCACGAAGGTGCGGCAGAGAGCCGGATCCACGGCGCCCCGGTGGGCTTTCATGAGGGCACCCATCACCCTGCCCACCTCCCGGACCTCCCGGGCGCCCGTGGCCGCGATGGCCTCCCGCACCCAGGCCAGGCACGTGGCCTCGTCCGCCACCGCGGGGAGGAACTCCTCGACGATGGCGATCTCGTCCCGCTCGGCCGAGGCCAGGTCCGCACGGCCGGCCTGCGCGTAGAGGAGGGCCGCCTCCTCGCGCTGCTTGCGGATGCGACGCAGCACGTCGATCGCTCGGTCGTCGTCCACCGCTCCTCGGCCGGACTTCTCCTCCTCGAGGAGGGCGGCCCGGATCAACCTCAAGGCCGAGGTCCGGCCCACGTCGCGCGCCTTCATGGCCTCGGTGAGGCGTTCCCGGACGTCATCCTGGATGGGCATCGAACCTCCCTGGCAGGGCCTGGAGCGCCCCGGCGCCGGCTCCGTGCGCGCCACGCGCCACAGGCCACCGACGACGGATCGATCCGAGCAGGCCCGAAACCGATCTCGTGGCGCCGGGGTGCGGACCGTCCGGATCGCCCGGTGCAACGACGCTGCGACCGGGGTCGGATCGCCGCGCTGACGTGTGCGTGGTGACTTCGCAGAACGTTGACACTTCACCTCCCGCACAGGTATAACTCGTCTGACCTTCCCCCCGTGTTCCAGGGAGGTGGGTCCGCCCGTTCCCCGGAGAAGCTCGATGGCACCCCGCCCCTTCCCCATCTTCCTGATCGCTGCAACCGTCGCCTTCTCCGCCTGCGGCGACGGCGAGGAGAAGCCCGTCTACTACGACTATCCGAAGGGCGTCTTCTCCACGCAGACCGTGGACTTCGGCAGCACGGACCAGGGCACGTCCGTCGTCCGGCAGATCACGCTCACCAACCAGGGCGACCTGTCGATGGGCATCGCGTCCATCGAGACCGGCGTCCGCGACCGCTCCTCGGAGTTCACCGTCTCGTGGACCCGCCTGGAGATCACCTGCCCGGACGGCGGGGAACAGGCCGAAGCGGCCGAGGCCCGACGCTACGTCCTCGACAGCGGCGCGGGCGAGACCGGAGAGGAGGACACCGGGGAGGACGAGACGGGCCCCATCGCCCTGGTGCTCGATCCCGGGTGCACGATCCCGATCCACCTGTCCTACACGGCGAACCAGCTCGGCGAGGTGTGGGGATCCCTCATCGTGGAGACCGTGGAGGAGACCCAGCCCGACACAGCGCCCGCCAGCTGGACCCCGGCCTACTACGCCGACCCCACCAACCAGCGCCGGGTCGTCTACCTGAAGGGCGAGGCCGAGCGGGGCATCCCCAACATCGTGGTGTCGCCGCGACGGTACGACTTCGGCAACGTCTGGAGCGGCCGGGAGGAGAAGGCGTTCTTCTCCGTCCGGAACCTCGGGGACGGCACGCTCACCATCCGCAACGTGTACCTCTCCCCCACGAGCTGTGACGAGGCCTACAGCATCACCAACGCGGAGGACGGCCTCACGACCACGCTCGAGCCCGACGAGTCCACCTTCGTCGAGGTGACCTTCGCCCCGACCGACCTCGACGAGGCCACCTGCCGCCTGTACGTCGAGTCCGACGACGAGGACTCCCCGTCCATCAGCGTGCCGCTCCAGGGCAACATCGGCCTCGATCCGAGCAACCGCCCGCCCACGGTACGCATCCGCGACCCCATCGTGGGTTACCAGCACGCCGGGCACCAGCCGTTCCAGATCGAGCTGAACGTCTACGACGTGAACCAGCCCGCGACGTCCCTGACCTGCCGGTTGAAGTCCATGGTGCTCCGCAAGACGGAGACCATCGCGGACTGCACGCCGCCCGACGATTCCGGGCACGTCTACGTGTCCATCGACCCCGACGACATCGGGGTGGGCAACGACACCTTCCGCGTCCAGGTCACGGATGGCAACGAGGAGGTGGCCTACGCCTCCATCGCCGTCCTCCTCAACGCCTCCTTCCCGGAGAGCGACGACGACGGCGACGGCTGGGGTGACGAGTGGGACGCCGACACGTTCGGCAACTTCGACTGCGACGACCACGAGATCAACGTCTACCCCTTCGCCGCAGAGCTCGCCGACCACATGGACAACGACTGCGACGGCGTCGTGGACGAGGGCACCGTCCTCTCCGACGACGACGGCGACGGCTTCTCCGAGAACGACGGGGACTGCAACGACCTCGACGTCGCCATCTACCCGGGTGCGGTCGAGGTGACCGACGACAAGGACAACAACTGCGACGGGAACATCGACGAGGGTACCTCGGTCTACGACGACGACGGCGACGGCTTCTCCGAGCTGGATGGCGACTGCGACGACGAGAACCCGGAGATCAACCCGGGTGCCACCGAGTACTGCGACGGCGTCGACAACAACTGCAACGGGTTGCTCGACTACGCGGACGGCTGCATCGACCTCAACTCGTTGCCGTACATCGTCGGCGGCATCCGCATGGAGCAGACCGCGTGCGAATCGGGCGATCGCATCGGCCTCTCGGTGTTCGTCTTCGACGCCGACGGACAGGCGATCGACTATGCCTGGAGCGGGGACCAGGGCGTGGGCATCGAGCCGACCACCGGCTCTCCCCAGGTGACCGTGACCTGCCCGACGGTCGCGGACAACATCGGCAGCGCGGTGAAGAGCCTCTACGTCGTGGCCACCGACGAGGACGCCAACAGCGTGTGGGACTTCGCCGAACTCACCGTGTACCCCGAGGGGGACCTGTACCGGCCGCTCACGAGGACCGTGACCACCGACGAGGGGTGCTCGACCTCCGGAGGGTCCGGCGCGGGCCGCGGCTTCTCCATCGCCGCCTTGGCCCTCCTCGCGGCCGTCCTGAGGCGCCGCCGGAGCCGGTAGCCCCGCGCACGAGGCCCGCCCCGTCCGGACACGGGACGGGCGTGCCGCACCTGGGACCCAGGTGTCGCGGGTTCTCTGCGAAACGGTCGTCCAGCGGCCTCTCCACCCTGGCACGGAACCTGCAATGAAACGCGGGTGACGTCCCCCGGAGGGTGGATCCATGCACCGGCGACGTGGCCAGGGCACGGCGGAACTGGCCCTGATGATCCCGTTCCTCTTCGCACTGATCTTCCTCTGCATCGAGTTCGCGCTCTACTTCGGCGCGATCCACTGGGACGACTACGCGGCGTTCGCCATGGCGCGCTCGGTCCAGGTGGGCGGGGACGCCCGGAGCGTGGGGCACATGCTGCTCGACGGTCACGTGACCCGGACCGCCACGACCACGCCCGGGTCGGACCGGGCCACCGTTCACCAACCCTGGACGGTGGACACGCCCGGGGCCTCCCAGCTCCTGGGTTCCATGGACTTCGACGTCACGATGGTGCTGGGCCCCGACGAGCGCCTCTACGAGGGCCGGGTGAACCGTCTCTACCGGGACAACGACCTGGGAGGACCCCATGACGCGCGTGCGTGGCCGTGACCGGCGCGGCCAGGCGGCGGTCCTGGTCGCCCTGGTCCTGTTCACGCTCGTCCTGTTGATGGCCCTGTCCACCCGCCTGGGCATCCTGGTCACCGACCGCATCCGGGTGCAGAACGCCACCGACCTGGCCACCTACGCCGTGGCCTACCGGGAGGCCCAGGTCCTCAACGAGCTCGCAGCGCGCAACCGCGCCATTGCCTGGAAGGTGGCCGAGTGCCGGGCCCGGCTCGTGGCCGGCGTCTGGAACGAGTGCAACTGCCTTCCCCAGGACGCCCGGGCCGAGGCGACCATCGACCGGTGCGTCCTGGAGATCGACGACCGGATCCGAGCCTTCCTCGAGGCCGCCGAGTACGGTCGCTCGGTTGAGCCCGCCCTGGCCGCCGGTCGGGCCACCGCCAGGGAGAACCTGGCCGGGTTCGGGTTCTCCGTCTCCTTCATGGAGCACCTGAGCGGATCCCCCACCCGGAGGGGGACCTTCCGCACGGTCTCCAACCTGGGCACGGTGGACACCATCGCGGACTTCGAGCAGGCCAGCGTGGTGCTCAACTACATGCACGTCATCGAGTGCCCCGTCTGCGACGGTGCGTGCTGCGTCACCGGCGTGGCCTTTCCCCAGCGCCAGGTGGCCGCCTGGTTCTGGAAGCGGAACGCCGGCCCGGAAATCTGGGTCGAGGGGCGGATCCGCGGCACGCCCCTGGAGCGATCCCCGAACGTCGCGGTGACCGAGGACTCCTCCGGCGACGACGCCCTCTGGTCCTACGCCGTGGCCAAGCCTTTCGAGGGCAGCGTGGGCCCCAGCCAGCTCCCCCCGGCCGACCGGAACGGGGAGTGGCGGGCAGGCCCGCTCTACGTGCCCGGCCTCGCCGCGCTGCCCGACCCGGCCCTGGGCATGATCGACGAGTACCGCGCACGCATGGCCGGCATCCACGAGGGTTTCTCGGGCAGGACCACACCCGCGGCCCTCATCGATGCCGAGGGCCACTGGGACGCCTCCCGCTTCCACCACTGAGGCAGCCGTGCACCCCCGCCGGGCTCAATCCGCCCTCGAGACGCTCCTCCTGGTCCCGATCCTCCTGTTGGTCCTGGGGGCGATGGTGCACCTCTTCCGGGTGACGTATGCGTCCCGGAACGCCCACGTCCGGGCTCGGGAGCACGTCCTCCACGGATCGGCCTGGCTCGGGGACCAGGCCGGGCGCACCGGCGGTACGAGCGTGTTCGACGAGCCCGCCCGGACCTACCGGAGGGCCGATCCGGGCGCCTTCCGGTTCGAGTCCTTCTCCGGGCGCTCCTTCCCGGGCCTGGGCGGGGAGGGCGACGAGATCGCGACCAGCGCCGTGATCATGGGAGGCTGTAGGCTGTAGACTGTAGGCTGTAGACCGTGGACTGTAGGCTGTAGGTTCGAGGGGGAGGGAGCCGCCCCGCGTGGGAGCGGGGCGGTCAGGCCGAACCTCTCGTCGCAGGGGAAGCGGCGCGTGTGCTCGCACACCGCGAGGGCCAGGCGGTCTGCCCGTTCAAGGGCTCGTACCTTCGTGCAATCGTGCGCGATTCCGTACCGGAAGAGTCTCCCCCCTCATCCCTACAGTCTACAGCCTACAGCCTACAGCCTGCTATGGCCAGCCGTACCGGGCCAGCGCGGCGGCCGCGGCGGCCGCGGCGGGCAGCGTCCACGGGCCCAGGCCGGCTGGTGCGAAGCCCGCAGCCAGGATCGCGTCGACCTCCTCGCCCTCGAACCCCCCTTCCGGACCGACCAGGAGGCATCGATCCCCCTCGGGCACGATCGCAGGGGCCGCACCGGGCAGCAGGACCAGCCGTGCAGCCGGCAGCGGGCTTGCCAGCACCGCCTCGAGGGCGTGGGCCGGTGCCACTCCGGGAAGGTCCGGACGCCCGCACTGGCGGGCCGAGGCCTCGAGGATCCGGGTCCAGCGCTCGGGGCGGCCCGGACGGACCACGGTCCTGCGGGAGAGAACCGGCAGGATGGAGGCGACACCGCACGCGGTGGCGATCCTCAAGACCTCCTCGAACGCCGCGGTCTTCAGGAGGGCCTGGACGAGCACCACGCGGGGGTGGGGCGGATGAGGATCCCGGGCGGGGCCCAACCCCTCCACCACGGCGCATCCGTCCTCCACGTCCACGAGGCGTGCCTGCACCTCGCCCCCCTGGCCGTCGAACAGCCTCAGGACGTCGCCGCGCGGATGGCGGCAGACCACGAGCACGTGCCGGCTGGTCCCGGGCGGGAGGCGAACCCGGCACCCCTGGGCGGGCAGGACGGGGCTCGGGTAGCGGCGGGTCACGGCCGGGCCCACTCCAGCAGCACCCACTCCCCGTCGCGCTGGATCCCGGCCAGCGACAGGGGGGCGAAGACCCCATCGAGGAGCCCCGGAAGACGATCCTCCAGGATCCCCGCCAGTACGAGGTGGCGCCCCGTGAGCCGGACCAGGTCCGAGGCCAGGCGCCGGTGGCACTCGGCGAACAGGTTGGCCACCACGAGGTCCCAGCGTCCGGAGAGGCAGCGGACCGGCCGGTCGTCGAACCGGCAGGGAAGGTCGTTGACGAGGCCGTTGCACCGGGCGGCCCGCACGGCCTCGGGATCGGCGTCGATGCCCTCGGCCGCCATGCCCAGGCGGGCGGCTGCCAGAGACAGGATCCCGGAGCCACACCCGACGTCCAGGCATGTCCCAGCTCGACGAGCCAGGCGGACGATGGCCTCCAGAGCCGCCCGCGTGGTGGGGTGTTCCCCCGTGCCGAACGCCATGCCGGGTTCCACCACGAGGGCGCCGGGCGGTGCGTTCCACGGAGCACCCACCACGAGGCCGTTCGAGAGCGCGAACGGCTGGAACCCGTGACGCCAGCACTCCTCCCAGTCACCCGCCTGCACCCGTCGGAGCGCGACCCCGGCACCGGGCAGGTCGGAAAGGACCGAGCGGACGTCCCCGACGAGTTCCTCCAGGTCGACCTCCTCCTCGAACCAGGCCAGGATCTCGACCACGGGTGGCAACGCGGGAGGCGGGCCGGCTTCCCAGGGCTGGCCCACGGGCCAGGGCGCACCGTCGGGGGCGCGTCGCTCGGTCCCGAGGCAGTCGGGTACGGAGAGGATCGCCTCCAGGTGTGCGGCGACCTCCCGGGGGGCCGTGGCCACGAGGCATCGCCAGGCCACGGGCGCCCCCGCCTACTCCCACTCGTCGGGGGGCGGGGGCTGGGGCTCGGGCATCGGGCGGCCCTTTCGATGGGTGTCCAGGAGCCGGAAGAGGGCCTCGGGTCTCCCGCGGAACTGGACGAAGTCGTCCCCGTAGAGGCCCTTTACGTAGAAGGTGGGCGTGGCGTTCACCTCGACCCGCGCGGCTGCGGTGACGTCCACGCGCACGGCCCGCTCGGGTGTATCGCTGCCCATGCAGGCCTGGAAGGCGTCCATGTCGAGCTGGATCTGCCCGGCGATGAAGCGCAGGTCCTCCGGGGACTGGTAGGCCTGGTTCTTCATGAGCAGGTCGGCGTACTCCCAGAAGCGCCCCTGGGCATGCGCGCACTTGGCCGCAAAGGAGGCGTCGCAGGAGGTCCGGTGGCCCAGGCTGGACACCTCGGGATTGCACCGGCTGGAGATGGGGTAGTCCTTGAACCTGAGCTGCACGTCCGGATGCGTCTGGATGTACGTCTTGATCTCGGCGCTGGCCCGGGCGCAGTAGGGGCACTGGAAGTCGGCCCACTCCACGATCATGTACGGGGCGTCGGGTTTTCCGAAGACGGGCTCGAATCCGCTGACCTCTACGGGCCCAGGCGCGGTGTAGATGCCGATGGGAAGGGTGTCGTCCGCGTTCGCCTCGGCCAGGATGGACTGCTTCAGGCCCTGCCAGGAGAGACCCCCCACGAACAACGCCGCGAGGCCCGCCAGTACGACCGTGCGGGCGGTCCGGTCTCCTGCGGACCCCCACAGGAGCGGCCACAGGCGAGGTCGTGGGGCCTGGCGCTCCCGGCGCACGGCCAGGCAGGACCCGATCAGGAGGAGCACGTTCACGCCGTACATGCTGATGCAGAAGAGGCACCACGAGTGGATGCGAAAGTGGGAGATCCAGGCCAGCCAGAGGCTGTAGAACAACGAGCCGATGGCCATCAAGAGCAGGACCCAGGGCGCCTCCCGGTACCCCTTCCGACCGAGGCGCCAGAGCGCCGAACCCACGGCCACGGCGACGTAGAAGGCGAGTCCCCAGAGCGCCACGGGGATCCCGAACATCTCGCTCCATCGACTGGTGTTCACCGCGTCACAGTCGAACACCTGGTTGATGCTGCAGATGGAGACGCCGCCGTCGAGCACCAAGACGTGCTGCCTCAGGAGGTAGGCCGACACCCCTCCCCCCCCAAGGGACGTGAGCACGAGACCCCATCCGAGGTCCCAGCTCAGGACCGCGGCGCACACCGCCCATCCTGCGCCGATCCCGAGCAGCAGGGCTGCGAACGTGGACCCCGAGGCACCCGCGACGACGGTACCGATGGCGGCCAGGACCGCCAGGATCACGAGGGACAGCCGGAGCGCATGCATGAACCGGACCTCCACACTGGGGCCGGTCCCTAACACCCGACACGAGGGAGTTCAGCCGCCCGGAGGCGACGGAGATCAGCGACCCGACCCGGTGTCGCCCCGCCCACGCTGGCGGGCGTCCCGTTCCATGTCGCGCAGATCCTGGCGTTCCTTGATGGCTGCGCGCTTGTCGTGGAGCTTTTTCCCCCGTCCCAGGCCGATCTCGATCTTGAGCCAGGGCCCCTTGAAGTACAGGGAGATCGGCACCACGGTGAGCCCCCGCTCCCGAGCCCGGATCGCCAGGCGCAGCGCCTCTCGGGCGTGGAGCAGGAGCTTCCGTGGCCGGCGCGGTTCGTGGTTCATGCGGTTGGCCTGGGGGTAGGGTGCGATGTGCGCGCCCACCAGCCAGGCCTCTGAGCCCTCGAAGCGGATGTACGCCTCATCCAGGCTGCCCCGACCCGCCCGAAGGGACTTCACCTCGGATCCCAGGAGTACGAGACCCGCCTCGAAGCGATCGAGGACCTCGTAGTGATGGAAGACCTCTCGGTTCCTGCAGACCGGCCGGATCCGGTCCCGGGGCTCGTCCGACATGCCAGGCTCCTGGATCCTCTGGACGGCCTCCCAGGTATGGCGCCAGGGGCCGGGTGGGAAGGTGCGCCACACGCGCCCGCGGGGCGTACGCCCTCCGCGTTTCGGGGGCCTGCCGGGACCGCCTCGGACGGACCCTTCAAAAGGTAATCTCAACCGGAAAAAAAATCTTTGTGCGTCGCGCGTGCGTGCACGTGCTTGCACGACCCGGACCGGTGGTGTAGTGGGAATCGGTGGTAGGATGGCCCTGCGCTGTGTAGAGATGTCCCAAAATGGACCGGCAGAGTGGAGCCGCGGTTTTACAGACGGAGACCTGAAGTGGCAGAGACGCGGCGCAAGTTCCAGGATCGCCAGAAGGTGGACGCGAAGGGCCGCATCCTCCTGCCGGCACCGATGCGCCAGGATCTGTCCGACCTGAGCATCGAAGGGCTCGTGACGACCTTCCACCCCGGGTTCCGATCGCTCTGGGTCTTCACGCCCGACGCCTGGGAACGGTGGGTGGCCGCGTTCCGCGGACGCGCCGCGATCGACTCCCGCCTCGCCCGGATGCAGCACGCCCTGCTCGCCGGGGCCTGCGACGTGCGCCTGGACTCCGCTGGGCGCGTCCTGGTGCCGGCCCACCTGAGGGACCGCGCGGGTCTCGTGCGGGAGGTCGTCATCCACGACGTGGACGACCGGTGGGAGATCTGGGACATCGAGCGCTGGGCTGCCTACGAGGAGACGCTCTTCGACTCGTACCCGAGCATCGAGGCCGAGTACTTCCGGGACCTCGGGGAGACGCGGTGATCCACCACCCCGTCCTGCTGCCCGAGGTCTTGAGGTACCTCGCCCCCCGCTCCGGCGGCACGGTCGTGGACGGGACCGTGGGGCTCGGTGGACACGCCGAGGCGATCCTCGAGGCCTCGGCCCCGGACGGCCGGCTGGTGGGCCTCGACCGTGACGCCGAGGTCCTGCCTCTCGCGGCCGCACGACTCGAGCGCTTCGGCCCACGCGTTCGCCTGTTGCACGCCCCGGCCCGAGACATGGGCGGCGTACTGGCCGGAGTGCAGGTGGATGGCGTCCTCCTCGACTTCGGTGTCTCCGGAGCCCAACTCGACGACCCCGCGCGGGGTTTCTCCTTCCAGGCCACCGGGCCGCTGGACCTGCGCATGGATCGCTCGTGTTCCCCCTCGGGGGCCGACCTCGTCAACGAGGTGTCGGAAAGGGATCTCGCCGACCTGCTCCACCGCTACGGCGAGGAACCCCAGGCCCGCCGCATCGCCCGGGCCATCGTGAAGGCGCGTCCGATCGAGACGACCACGCACCTTGCGGACGTGGTGGCACGGGCGGCCGGCGGCCGCCGGGGCCGACGCATCCACCCCGCCACGCGGACGTTCCAGGCCATCCGCATTGCCGTCAACCACGAACTCGAGGAGGTAGAGGGCGCCCTTCGGGCGGCCCTCGATGTGGTGGCTCCGGGTGGACGGATCGTGGCCATCGCCTTTCATTCGCTCGAAGACAGGCTGTCCAAGCAGATCCTGAACAGGTCCGCCGGCGTGGGGGCAGGACGCGATGCCTTCGGACACCCTCTCGGAACGGTTCGGTTCCGCCGGCTCACGCCCAGGGCGGTCCAGGGCTCCGACCCCCACCCGCGGGCCCGGTCCGCACGCCTGCGTGCGGTGGAGCGGATGCCGGACCCGACTGCCGAGGCAGCAAGGAGCACGACGTGATGAAACCCACGACCCTGAGGATGGATCCGGCGCTCGTCTGGCCGGGCGTGGCCCGCGTGCCGGCTGTCCGGCGCTACGCGGTCTTCGTGCTGCTCGTGAGCGTCTCGGTGCTCGGGTACACCTGGAGCCGGGTGGACTCGCGCGAGATGGCCGTACGGGCGGCCGAACTCGAGACCGCAATGGATCGGCTGCGGATCGAGAACGAGCGGCTCGCTCTGGAGTTGGCCTCGCTCGAAAACGTGGCCGCCCTCGAGGCCCGCGCCGGGCACGTCGGGCTCGTGGCGCACGCCCGCGTGGTGGAGGTTCGGTAGCCGATGATGGCCCCCCAGGTTCGCGAGATCCTCGCCCGAGGCGCCCGGCGCCTGCGGATCCCGTGGCCGGGGGGGGGCGGTGGACGACGATCGGCGCGGCCCAGGCTGCTCGAGGTCCGAGCCCGGACCCGTGCGACGGCGGACCAGCGGGTGCGGGTCCTGGGGGGCCTCGTGCTGGCGGGATTCGCGTTCGTGGCGATCCGGAGCGGCATTCTCATGCTCGTTCCCAACGAGCGCCTGGAGGACAAAGCCACGGGGCAGTTCCTCGTGGTGGACACCCTCGAGGCCAGCCGTGGGGACTTGAGGGATCGCGATGGCGGCCTCCTGGCCACCACGGTCGAGATGCCCTCCTTGAGGGCCGACCCCCAGAGGATCCCGGCGGATCGGGCGCCAGAGATCGCCGCCCGTCTCTCCGAGATCCTCGGAATCGAGCCTGCGACGGTGAAGGCCGCCCTCACGCGGACCGTGGGAGGCAAGCCTGCGCGCGACGTGCTCATCGCCCGCAATCTCGATCCGGGACTCGCGGAGCGGGCCCGGCAGGTGCACACGGACGGGCTGTTCGTCCGCAACGAGGGTCGGCGCTACTACCCGGGCGGATCCATGGCCGCCGGCCTCCTGGGCATCGCGGGCCGCTCGGGCGCAGGGCTCGACGGCCTGGAAGGCGCCCCGGACCTGGACACCTGGCTGCGCGGGGACACGTTCCACTACCTCCAGCTGCGCGATGCTCAGGGGCACGGGCTCACCACCCGCTCGGCGGCGCTGGCGGACGCACGGCGCGGCAACGACGTCTACCTGACCATCGATCGGGCCATCCAGCTGGCTTCGGAGCAGGCCATCGATCGGATCCAGGTCGATTCGGCTCCAGAAGCCGCCACGATCGTGGTCGTGGACGTGCACACCGGCGAGGTCCTGGCGGTCGCCAACCGACCCGACACCAATCCCAACGACCCCTCCACGCTCGACCTGGCAGGCCTGAGGAACCACGCGGTGGCCGACGCCTTCGAGCCGGGATCGGTCTTCAAGCCCTTCGTGATCGCTCTTGCCCTCGAGGACGGACTCGTGACCCCGGGCACGCAGGTGGACTGTGAGGGTGGACGCTGGAGCGTGGGCGCCTCCACCATCCGGGACGACCATCCCCACGGTGTCCTCACGGTGGACGAGGTCATCAAGTACTCGAGCAACATCGGCGCTGCGAAGATCACGCTCCGCCTCGGGGCCGAGAAGGCCGTGGCCGGATTGAAGGACTTCGGTTTCGGCCGGCCGCTCCGCCTCGGCCTGCCGAGCGAGGTATCCGGCTTCGTCCGGCGTCCGGACCGGATCCGCACGATCGAGTTGGCCACCACGGCCTTCGGCCAGGGGGTCACGGCCACCCCGCTTCACCTCGCGCTCGCGGTCGCCGCCCTGGCGAACGGCGGGGTCCGCATGCATCCGCTCCTGGTGAAGGAAGTGCGCAACCGCCAGGGCGAGGTCCTGTTCGCGAACGCGCCCCAAGAGGATCGCCGTGTCGTGGGGGAACGAGCGGCCCGTGAGACGCTCGAGGCCATGGTCCAGGTCACCGAGCCGGGGGGCACGGGAACCCGCGCTCGGGTCCCGGGCTACCGGGTCGCAGGCAAGACCGGGACCGCGCAGAAGGTCGTGGACGGGGTGTATTCGCCGACTGCCCGTGTCTCCTCCTTCATCGGGGCCGTTCCCGCGGACGATCCCCAGGTCGCCATCGCGGTGGTCGTGGACACGCCCACCCAGGGGAGCCGGTACGGCGGCATCGCAGCCGCGCCGGCCTTCGCTCACGTGGCTGCGGCCGCGCTCCGACGCCGGGGTGTGCCCGCGAACCCCGCGTACCCGGAGCCGCCCTGCGATCCCGCCCTGGCTTCGGCCCCGGAGCCACCGCCCCCTGTGCCGCTCCAGTGGCCCTGCACCCCCGACGAGCCCGTAGCCCTGCTCCAGTGGGCAGATCGCTCGGCCCTCCGCGTGCCCGACCTCGAGGGGCTCTCGAAGCGGGACGTGCTCGTCGTCTTCCAGGACTCGAGCCTGGAGGTCGCACTCTGGGGCCACGGGCTCGCCGTCTCCCAGCAACCCGCCGCCGGCTCCGTGGTGCCTCCCGGAGCGCGCGTGGAGGTCCGATTCCAGTGATCCGTTTCCACAGGAGGACCCTGACCCGACCGATGATCCCCCCGAGGTGGGGGGGTGTGGCACACAGTGGGTCTCGGACCGGAGCGCCCCGGCTCCCGGTCCGGGTGACCAGGTGCGACGCCCTGCCCGGGCGTTCCTGCCGCCGGTTCCCCCCGGCCGGCCTCGCCCGCGTCGCGACACTGGCACCGGAGCCACGAACGCCGACTCGTTCTTCTCGCTGATGCTGCCACGGCCGCATCCCCCCACCTCCGCCCCCCAGGCGCTGCTCCCCCGCCTTCTCGCCCCCCTGGAGGGAGACCGGTTCCCTCCCTCCTTTTCCCCCCCAGGCCGCCCGTCCCCGCCTCGCCGCCCACCGTGTCCGACCGAACCCCCATCACCCTGGCACACCTCCTGGCCGGGGCAGCCCCCTCGCCGGGGACGGAAGCTGCGGGCCTTCCGCCCCCGGTGGTCGAGGGGGTTCTCGATCGCCCCGTCCGGGGTCTGACCCACGACTCTCGCGCGGTCGTCCCCGACGGCGTGTTCGTCGCGCTCAAAGGAGCCCATCACGACGGGCACGCATTCGTGCCCCACCTCGCGACCGCCGCGGCCGTCGTGGTGCAGGACGATACCCCGGCGCCGCCGGGCGTGACTCGCGTGAGGGTGGCCGACACGCGGGTCGCCCTCCCCTTCCTCGCCGCGTCCTACCACGATCACCCCGGCCGCCGGGTTCCGGTGGTCGGGATCACCGGGACCAACGGGAAGACCACCGTCAGCTTCCTCGCGGCCGCAGCCCTCCGCGGCTCGGGGTGGCGCACGGGCGTGATCGGCACCACCGGCCACCTGGTGGACGGGCAGCCGCTGGACGGCTCCCTCGTGGGTCTCCCTCGCCGTGTGCATCCCCACACCACGCCCGAAGCGCCCCATCTCCAGGCCCTCCTGGCCTGCATGGCGGAGGCCGGGTGCCGTGCGGTGGCCATGGAGGTCTCCTCGGTCGGGCTCCAGGCACGGCGCGTGGATGCCATCCCCTTCCGCGTGGCGGTGTTCACGAACCTCTCTCGCGATCATCTCGACGTTCACGAGACCATGGAGGCCTACCGGACCGCCAAGGCACGCCTGTTCCACGAACTCCTCCCCCTCGACGGCATCGCCCTGCTCCACGAAGCAGATCCGGCCTGGGCCTCGATGCGGCCGGTGGGCCGCACCGTCTGGACCTATGGACTCCAGGCGGGAGACCTGCACCTGGAGGCCCCCGTGTGGAGCCCCGAGGGCACGACCGCGATCGTCCGCACGCCCGCTGGGACGGGCCGGATGCGCGTTCCCCTGCCGGGCCGCCACAACGTGGAGAACGCGCTGGCCGCCCTGGGGGTGGCGCTGTGTCTCGGGGCCCCGCTCGAGACGTCGCTCGAGGGGATCGCAGCGACCGGAGCGGTCCCGGGTCGGCTCGAGCCCGTCCCCAACCGGCGGGGCCTCACGGTGTTGGTGGACTACGCGCACACGCCCGACGCCCTGGCCCGGGTGCTGGGTGCGCTCCGCGAGGTGAGCCCGGGTCGGCTCCTGGTGGTGTTCGGGTGCGGGGGCGACCGGGATCCGGGCAAGCGGGCGCCCATGGGTCGAGTGGCCGCGGCCCTGTGCGATCTCGTCGTGATCACCTCCGACAATCCCCGATCCGAGGACCCGAACGCCATCCTCGATGCCGTGGCCGCGGGGGCGGCCGGGGGGAGCGCCCGGATCCGCGTGGAACCCGACCGGGTGGCCGCGATCGCCCTGGCGCTCTCCGAGGCCCGCCCGGGGGACGTCGTGGTCGTGGCGGGCAAGGGCCACGAGACCACCCAGGAGTTCGCCGACCGCGTCGTGGAGCACGACGACCGCGAGGTGGCCCGACGCCTGCTGGGGGAGACCTCGTGAAGCTCGACGGCCGCACGCTCGCAGATCTCTCAGGCGGCGTGCTCGTCGCCGACGGTCCGGCCGGACCCGTGGCGACGGATACCCGGGCGCTGTCTCCGAACGCCTGGTTCGTGGCCTTGAAAGGGTTGCACCACGATGGCCACGCCTTCCTGGCGGCTGCCCACGACGCCGGCTGCGCGGGTGCGGTCGTCTCCGCGGATCCGCCCGAGGGATGGGATCGAGGGCTCGTCCGCGTGCCGGACACGCTACGCGCCCTGCAGGACGTGGCCACGGGCGTGCGTCGGCGCTTCGGGGGCCCGGTCGTGGGCATCACGGGATCGGTCGGAAAGACCACCACCCGGGCGCTGGCCGCGCTGGCGCTCCAGGTTTCCGGCCGGGTCCACGCCACGGCCGGCAACCTCAACAACCACGTGGGCCTCCCCCTCACCATCCTGGCGGCTCCCCCGGACGCCACCGTCTGGGTGCTCGAGATGGGACTGTCCGCGCCCGGCGAGATCCGGCGCCTGCAGGAGATTGCCGCCCCCAACGTCCGCCTCGTCACCTGCGTGGCCGCGGCCCACCTGGAGGGACTCGGATCCGTGGAGGGTGTGGCCCGCGCCAAGGGGGAGCTGTTCGACACCGCTCGGCCCGGGGACGTGGTCTGCGTGAACACGGACGACCCACGGGTGGTGGCCCTGCCCGTACCCGGCCGGGTCCGCGTGCTGCGCTACGGAACGTCGCGTGGCTGCGACGTGCGGTTGATTCGGGCGACCCCCACGGCCGAGGGCGGAACCTCGTGGGTCGTGGAGGCGGCCGGCCGCGTGCTGTCCGGCGTTCTCCCCGCCCCGGGGCTCCACATGGCCCGCAACCTGGTGGCGGCCGTGGCCCTCACCGTGGCCGTCGGCGCCTCGCTGGACGGGGTGCCCGAGGCGCTCGCCCGGTACGAACCGGTGGGCGATCGCATGCGCCTGGAGCGGGGCCCTGGAGGATTGACCTTCCTCAACGACGCCTACAACGCCAACCCCGAGAGCATGGCCGCAGCCCTGGACACCCTGGCCACGCTGCCCGCCTCCCGGCGGGTGGCCCTCCTGGGCGACATGCTCGAACTCGGGCCTCAGGAAACCGCCTTCCACCGTCAGGTGTTGGATCGTGCGCTCGCGGCGGGGTTGTCGCTGGTGGGGTTGTGCGGGCCGCGGATGGTGGCCGCAGCGGCGGAACTTCCGCCCCGCCTCGACCTCGTGGTGGCCCCGGATCCTGAAGGCCTGGCCCGAGCCGTGGCGGATCGGCTCGCGCCCGGCGACCTCGTGCTCGTCAAGGCGAGCCGCCAGGTTCGCATGGAACGGGCCCTGCATGTGCTGGCAACCCTGCTGGGCTCCGGCCCGGAGGCGTGAGGCACGCGATGCTCTACCACCTGTTCACCCCGCTGGCCGACACGTTCACGCCCTTCAACGTGTTCCGGTACATCACGTTCCGGACCGCCTGGGGCATGATGACCGCGCTGGTCATCGGCTACCTCGTGTATCCGCCCTTCATCGCCTGGATGCAGCGGCGGCGCATGGAGCAGGCGATCCGCGACGACGGCCCCGAGGCCCACCTCGAGACCAAGGTCGGCACCCCCACCATGGGGGGCCTGCCCATGATCGTCTCCATCACGCTGGCTGTCCTGTTGTGGTGCCGTCTCGACCAGCCCGAGGTGTGGATGGCCCTGACGATCCTGGTCGGGTACGGCCTCATCGGGTTCGTGGACGATTGGAGGAAGGTGGCGCGCCACTCGTCCGCCGGGCTCTCGGGGAGGTGGAAGCTCACCTGGCAGGCTGCCATCGGCCTGGTCGTCCTCGGCTGGGGCTACCTGTCGGGACAGATCGAACCCTCGCTGGCCCTGCCCTTTCTCAAGGGCGCCACCGTCCACTTCGATGTCCTGTGGGCCGGCGCGCCCGGGTGGCTGGGTTGGGTCTACGTCGGGGTGGCGGTGTTCATTCTCCTGGGCGCGTCCAACGCCGTGAACCTGACCGACGGCCTGGACGGTCTCGCCATCGGGCCCATCATGACGACCGCCGTCACCTACGGACTTCTGGCCTGGGTGGCCGGCAATCACGTCTGGGCCGACTACCTCCAGATCCCCTACGTGGAAGGCGCCGGGGAGCTGACCGTGGTGGCCATGGCGATCCTCGGCGCGGGGCTCGGATTTCTCTGGTACAATGCCTTCCCCGCCCTGATTTTCATGGGCGACGTGGGGTCCCTGTCCCTGGGGGGGACGCTCGGCGCCCTGGCCGTCCTCACCAAGCACGAGATCCTGCTCGTGGTGGTGGGAGGGGTGTTCGTGCTCGAGGCGTTGAGCGTCATCGTCCAGGTCGTCTCCTTCAAGACGACCGGCAAGCGGGTCTTCGCCATGGCGCCCATCCACCACCACTACGAGAAACGGGGGTGGGCGGAGCCCAAGATCATCGTGCGGTTCTGGATCATCTCGCTCATCCTCGCCCTGGTGGCGTTGACCACCCTGAAGCTCAGGTGACCCACGTGGACGCCCGCCCCGTCTCCCTCGACCTTTCGGGCCGACGTGTCCTGGTCGTGGGGCTGGGACGCTCTGGCCGGGCGGCGGCGCTTCTTGCCCGGTCCGAGGGAGCCGTGGTGACCTGCACCGACCTCCGGTCGGACGTGGCTACGGTGGAGGGGTGCGCCATGGTGCTCGGGGGGCATCGCAGGGAGGATTTCCTGGCCGCAGACCTCGTGATCGTCTCTCCGGGCGTCCCGGCCACCCAGCCGGACCTCGCGGCCGCGGCCGCCACCGGGGTGCCGATCCTGGGGGAGTTGGCCTTTGCCGCCGAGCGGATCACGGCGCCTGTGGTGGCCGTGACGGGGACCAATGGCAAGAGCACCGTCACCCACTTCACGGGCCTCCTGCTCGAAGCTGCAGGCCGACGCTGCTTCGTGGGCGGCAACCTCGGGCGGCCGCTCTCCGAGGCCGTGCTGGGGAGCACGGCCTGGGACGTGGTGGTCGTCGAGGTCTCCTCCTACCAGATGGAGTGGCCCGGAACGTTCGCGCCCGCCGCGGCGTGCATCCTCAACCTCACACCCGATCACCTCGCCCGTCACGGCACGATGGAGGCCTACGCGGCCGCCAAGGTGCGCGTGTTCGAGCGCATGGGTCCTGGGGGACTGGCCGTCCTTCCGGCCGGCGACGCGCGCCTCGCTCGATGCGCACAGGGGACGGGGGGACGCAGGGCCTGGATCGGGGACCTGCCCGGCGTGCGCCTGGATGGAGACCTCGTCCGCCTCGATCTGGGGCAGGGAACCGTCCACGACGTGCCGCTCGCGGGCTTGAGCGTGCCGGGGCGACACAATGCCTGGAACGCCGGGGTGGCCGCCCTTCTCGCCCATGGGATGGGGGTGGCTCCGGGTGCCCTCGACCTGGGCGTGCTCCATGCGCTCCCCCACCGGATGGAGCCGGTGGTCGTCGTGGGCGGGGTCGCGTGGATCAACGACTCCAAGGCCACCAACGTGGCCTCCGCGGTCACGGGTCTCGCGGGACTCGACGCCCCGCTCGTGGTGCTCCTGGGGGGCGACGGCAAGGAGGGCGAGGACTACGCGCGCCTGGCCCCCGCCCTCGCGCGCGCGCGCGCGGTGATCTGCTTCGGACGCACCGGCCCGGTCATCGCCCGCGCGCTCGAGGGGCTGCCGCTCCACACCGTGGGACCCATGGCCGATGCGGTGGCGCTCGCACGCAGGCTCGCGCGCCCGGGGGACGCGGTGGTCCTCTCTCCGGCGTGCGCCTCGTTCGACGAGTTCCGCTCCTTCGAGAACCGGGGCGACGTGTTTCGCGCCCTGGCCCGGGAGGCAACATGACGGGTCGGCCCGCCCCACCCCCCTCCGTCCTCTCGGTCGCCTGGGGGTTCCTCCGTGGTGATCCGAAGCCCGGCGGCGACGCCGATCGCCAGCCTGCGGACGCGATCCTGGTCGTGGCCATCCTGGCATTCGTGGCATTCGGCATGGTGATGGTCTACTCGGCCTCGGCCGTCGAGGCCGCCCGAACCACCGGCAGTCCCTTCCACTTCCTGGTCCGCCAGGGCGTCGCGGCCGTCATCGGCCTCGCGGGCATGGGCTGGCTCGCCCGGCTGCCCACCTGGAGGCTCGCCCGCGTGGGATGGATCCTGTACGTGGCCGTGACCGTGGGCCTCCTCCTGGTGTTCGTGCCGGGCATCGGGCAGGAGGCCAACGGCGCCGTGCGCTGGATCGGGTCGGGCAGCCTTAGAGTCCAACCGTCCGAGTTCATGAAGGTGGCTCTGATCCTGGTGCTGGCCGAACGGGTCAACCGGATGGCGGGCGGCGTGGCCGACCTGAAGCACACCATCGTACCGCTCGCGGCCATCTCGCTGCCGCCCCTCGTGCTCGTCCTCGCCGAGCCGGACTTCGGCACCACCGTGGTGCTGGCGGGCATCGTGGGGCTGATCCTCGTCATCGGTGGCGCCCGGCTGTCCTGGATGGCCGGGCTCGGGTCCTTGGGAGTGGTCGGCGCGATCGCGGCCATCTGCAGCGACGAGTACCGCATGCGCCGCGTGATCGCCTGGATAGACCCCTGGAAGGACGAGCAGGGAGGTGGCTACCAGGTCATCCAGTCCTGGGTGGCCCTGCATCGGGGAGGTCTCGACGGCCAGGGGCTCGGCATCGCGATGTCCAAGATGAAGTTCCTGCCCTACGCGCACACGGACTTCGTGGCGGCCGTGGTGGGCGAAGAGCTCGGGTTCCTGGGTCTCGTGTTCCTGATGGCGCTCTACGCGCTCCTCATCTGGCGTGGCGTGGAGGTGGCCACCCGGGCCCGCACCTTCCACGGAACGCTGCTGGCCGGCGCGGTCACGGTGAGCCTCGGGATGCAGACCCTGTTCAACTTGGGGGTGATCATGGGCCTGGTACCGCCCAAGGGTCTCGTGCTGCCGTTCATGTCCTACGGGGCCAGCGCACTCGTCGCGCACCTGTGGAGCATGGGCATCCTGCTCTCGGTTTCCTCCGAACCTCGGGAGGCGGAGGAACCCGTGCCCGGGGCCGGAGGAGAGCAGCCCGCCCTGGAAGCGCCATGACCGGCATGTTCCGCGGCAAGGTCCGCCAGATCCACTTCGTGGGCATCGGTGGCACCGGCATGTGCGGCATCGCAGAGGTGCTGCGGACGATGGCCTACCGGGTCTCGGGCAGCGACGTAGCCGAGAACGAGGCGGTCCGACGCTTGAGGACGCTGGGCGTCGACGTGCGCATCGGACACGATCCGGACCCCGTCGGCGAGGCGGACGTCGTGGTCCGATCGTCGGCCGTGTCCATGGACAACGTGGAGATCCGCGAGGCCGTGCGCCGGGGGATCCCGGTCATCCCCCGGGCTGAGATGCTCGCCGAGCTCATGCGCCTCAAGTACGGGCTGGCGGTGGCCGGAACGCACGGAAAGACGACCGTGACGTCCATGCTGGCCACCTGCCTGCACGCAGCCGGCCTGGACCCGACGGTGGTCATCGGCGGTCGGCTGGACCGGCTCGAATCCAACGCGGCCCTGGGGGAGGGGCCGTACCTCGTGGCCGAAGCCGACGAGAGCGACGGGTCCTTCCTCCTGCTGGCCCCCACGGTGGCGGTCGTGACCAACGTCGATCCCGAGCACCTGGACCACTACGGCACCTACGACCATCTCGTGGACACCTTCGTGGACTTCGCCAACAAGGTGCCCTTCTACGGGTACGCGGTGCTCTGCCTGGATCACCCGGTGGTGCAGCAGATGCTGCCCCGCGTGCGGCGTCGCGTGGTCACCTATGGACTGACCGCCCAGGCGGAGTTCCGAGGGGAGGACGTGGTGGTGGAGGGCTTCCAGACCCGGTTTGCGGCCTTCCGGGACGGGGAACGCCTGGGGGTCCTCTCCGTGGCCATGCCCGGCGTCCACAACGCGCGGAATGCCCTCGCAGCGGTGGCAGCGGCGGTGGAACTGGACGTGCCGTTCGAGACGGCTGCCGGTGCACTCGAGGACTTCGGCGGGGTCCAACGCCGATTCACGCGTCGTGGGGAGGTCGCGGGTCGCCTCGTCATCGATGACTACGCCCACCACCCGGTGGAGATCGCGGCCACCCTCGACGCGGCCCGTGCCGGGTTCCCGGACCGCCGCCTCGTGGCGGTGTTCCAGCCGCACCGCTACTCCCGGGTCCGGCACCTCTTCGGCGGGTTCGCCACTGCCTTCAACCAGGCGGATGCGGTGCTCGTATGCCCCATCTACCCGGCCGGGGAGCCCCCCATGGACGGCGTGGACGAGCTTCACCTGGCAGAGGAGATCCGGGCTCACGGCCACCGGCAGGTGCGCGCCGTGGGGAGCCTGGACGAGGCGCTGACCGTTCTCCTGGCCGACACCCGGCCGGGCGACCTGGTGGTCATGCTGGGCGCGGGGGACGTGACGCGGCTCTGCCCGCGGCTTCTCGAGGCCCTGGAGGGCGCCGGGTGACCGTCGTCGCAGCCGTGGCCGCCCTGGAGGGCCTGCCGGGCGTGGTCGCCCGGGAGGCGGAACCGGTCGCCCGGCACGTCGCACTGAGGATTGGAGGGCCGGTGGAGCTGTGGGTCGTGGTGGCCGACGAGACGGCCCTCCTGGCCGCGTCCGCCGTGCTCAGGGCACACGGCGTGCGCTGGCGGTTTCTCCACGGCCTCTCGGACCGCGTGGTGGCCGACGAGGGCCTCTCGGGTGCCCTGGTGCGACCCGGTCCGGGATTCGCCGGGGTGGAGGTCGATCAGGGCGAGGTGCAGGCCGGGGTGGCCGCGCCCCTGGCCCGGATCGGGCACGCGGCCCGGGAGGCGGGGCTCGAGACGTGGACCCTGCTGGAAGCCTGCGCGGGCACGGTAGGCGACTGGGTGTCCGAGGAGAACCGGACGCGCCTCGGGCCGGCCATCCGCGAGGTGCGGGTCCTCCAGGGACGGTCCTTCCGGAACCTGCCGGGCGCACGCCTCGGCGGGCTTTCTCCGAGCGCCAGGGTGGTGGCCGTCCGCCTGTCCGGGGTGCTTCCCCGCGGGATGCCCCTGCCGCCTCCCCCCGGCGCGTTGGTGGACCACCCGGAACGCCGCCTGTCTTCCATGCTCGAGGCCAGCGGGTTGCTCGGACTCCGGATCCGGGCCGTGCGGCTGCCCGAGACGGCGCCCGGGACCGTCGCGACCCTCGAGGGCGCTACGGCACGGGACCTCGCCTTCCTGGAACGGATCGTGCGAGAGCGACTGTTCCGGGACCACGGGCTCCACCTCGAGATGCGCCTCGTACCGGCGGGGCGCCCTCCCTCCAGGAGAACACGCACATGGATGGACAGGGATCAATAGCGCCCGGCACGCGGGTGGGCGTGCTGCTCGGCGGAATGTCGGCCGAACGGGCCATCTCTACGAAGAGCGGTCACGCGGTGGCCGGGGCGCTCGCACGGCGTGGATGGGACGTCGTGGAGGTGGACGTGGGCCCCGACCTCCCGGAGCGGCTCCGCGCAGAGCGGGTGGAGGCGGCCTGGATCGCGCTCCACGGCCGGTTCGGCGAGGATGGCTGTGTCCAGGGGCTTCTCGAGGTGATGCGCATCCCGTACACCGGGTCGGGTCCCACCGCCTCGGCCGTGGCC
Source organism: Deltaproteobacteria bacterium (assembly GCA_016927815.1). Classification (GTDB taxonomy): domain Bacteria; phylum Myxococcota_A; class UBA796; order UBA796; family JAFGLY01; genus JAFGLY01. The sequence goes on from JAFGLY010000035.1 coordinate 43,035, forward strand.
ATGGACAAGCACCTCACGAAGCGGATCCTGGAGGGCAGCGGCGTGCTCCTCCCCCCACACCGGCTCTGGCATCGCGGCGCGCCGCTGCCGCCCGACCTGGCCTACCCCCTGGTGTGCAAGACGCCGGACGGCGGTTCCACCATCGGGACCGCAATCTGCCCCGACGCCAGCCGGCTCGAGGCCACGCTCGAGGCCTGCCTGGCCCACGGCGAGCGGATTCTCCTCGAGTCGTACGTCACGGGGGACGAGATCACGGTGGCGATGCTGGACGGCAGCCCCCTGCCCGTCGTGGCCATCCGCCCCGAGAGCGGGTTCTTCGACTTCGAGGCCAAGTACACCCAGGGTCGCACCCGGTACGTCGTTCCGGCCGATGTGCCGGACGACGTAGCGCGGGTAGCGCAGGAGGCTGCAACCAGCGCCTTTCGCACGCTGGGCCTGTCGGGCGTGGCGCGTGCGGACTTCATCGCCGACGCCCAGGGGCGTCCATGGTTCCTGGAGGTCAACACCGTTCCCGGCATGACCGAGACGAGCCTGTCGCCCATGGCCGCGGCCGCGGTGGGGATCTCGTTCGACGACCTCGTGGAGCGGGTCCTTCTCGGAGCTCGTCTGCACCGGGCGGTGCAGGCACCGTGAGGCCCGGCGCGCCGCGTCTCGCGCCGCGCCGCGCGCGAGCGCGGGCTCGCACCGAGTGGATCCTCCAGGAGGGTCCTCCTGGGATCCCCACGGCTACGCCTCTTCCGAGAAACCATCGCGGACCGGGAAAAAGTACCAAGGTTGCCTTGTCAAGAGTTTTCGAAAGCGGTACAACAGGAGAGCCCGCTCTCCAGGCGGCCCTGCCC
>JAFGLY010000168.1 GCA_016927815.1 Deltaproteobacteria bacterium
CCGTAGGACCCGTTCTCCCGCGTGCCGTGGCACGAGGGGGCGCACACGTCCTTCCACGCCTCGAACCCGTAGAGCGCGCCCACGTCCTGGGCGCACACCAGGCCCACCTCGCAGTCCTCGTCCTCGTCGCAGTCGCCCTCGCCCTCGGGGCAGGGGCAGAAGTCGGTGCACCAGAAGTTGTCCCCGAGCGACTGCCGGCCTGGGAAGATCCATGCCGAAGTGTCCCCGCAGTCGCCCTCGCAGGTCGTGTACCCGTCTTCGTCGTCGTCGTCGCAGACCAGCGCGACACGGCCGAGGCCGTAGACGTCGTCCGCTCCGCTGTCGCCGAGGTCCACGGCATTGGCCTGGATGGCCTCCAGCGCCGGACCGGTGTGCCCGGCGAACAGGTCGAGGTAGAGCCCCACGGCGCCCGCCACGAGGGGCGCGGCGGCCGAGGTGCCGCAGAATCCGTCGGTGCCGTACGTGGCCGTGCTGACGCAGTCGGGCGCGACCAGGTCGGGCTTGGCCAGGGCGGTGCCCGTCTCCGGGTCCGGGTGCGCCGGACCCTGGCTCGACCAGTACTCGATCCCGTCCGACAGGTCGGTCGCGCCCACGCAGAGCACGTCCGCGCCCACGCAGGGCGCGATCACGCTGAGCCCTGGTTCTTGGAATGTCTCGTACAAGGAAGCATATCCGCCGATGAACAGGTCGAAATCCTGGTCGCCGGTGGTGTCCACCTCCTCCACCACCACCCCCAGGTACATGTCGCGGGTCGGAGAAATCGTGCCTGAGATCTGCTCGCGAGGGAAGGCGTCCCCGTCCTGGGCGTCCGTGCTGGATGCGAGGATCGACCAGCTCGATCCGTAGGAGTACACGAGATAGAGATCGTAGTCCTCGCTGGAGGAGGGGGTGTCCGGGTCGGTTCCCCAGTCGTCCCAGACCAGGGACACGTCGAGGTCCCAGGTGTAGCCCCGGTAGAACGGCGTCACGCTTGATCCGTCCGGATCCGACGTGAGGAGCGCGACGTTGGTGTCCCCGAAGTCGTGGTACGCGGGCGTCGAGTCGTACCCGGCATAGGTCGCCCGGTAGTGGCCCGCGCCGTAGTTCCCGGCAGAAGCGGCGAACAGGACGTCGTTCTCGTCGTAGGTGGCGCTCGCCGTGCGGGACATGTACCCCCTCCCGTCGAGCGGCTCGATGAGGGAGGACCCGGTGGAGGTGACGATGACGGCGGCTCCTTCGGCGAGGGCCCAGGCCACTGCATCGCCGAAGGTCTCCTGGGAGTCGTAGTTCGCCAGCAGGAGCGCGGCGTCCAGAACCATGTCGTGCACGACCTCTGCGACGGCGGTTCCATGCTCGGTGTAGGCCTCGATGTCTCCGCCGCTCTCGAAGGACTGCGCGGTGACCGAGGCGGGCAGCTCGCTGCCGAGGAGGGAGGTGTAGCCCGCGAACCCGAGGTCGATGACGGCCACACAGGTCCGGGCGCCCAGGAAGCCCCCCGCGTGGAACGGCTCGGCCCCGACGAACGCGGGTCCCTCGGAGTCCACGAACGTGCGGGGCCGGATCGGAACGGTGACGGCCCGCACCTGGAAGGCCTCGACCAGGAACGGGAGGTCGGCCAGACGGACCCAGCCCTGGACCCTCCGATCCACACCGGACACGACCTCGACGTCCACGCCGCCCCACCGCACGGCTGCGCCTCGCTCCAACCGGGGAGCCTCGGCCTCGAGGTGCACGACCACGAGCACCCTGTCCCCTTCCAGCCTGAGACCGCGGCGATCGGCCCACAGGGCGAGCTCGCCGCTCGACAGGACGTCGCAGTTCGCGTCGAACAGGCGATCGAGGCCGCCGGAGAGCTTCTCCATGCCGGATCGGGGACAGCGGGGGGCCCGGTGTCCGCTGTCGAAGACCGGTTCGAAGATCTCCGACGGCAGGGGTCCGAGATCCTCGCCGGCAACGTCCGTGGCCGGCGCCGCGGGGGGGCCGCTCGCGCAGCCCGAGACGAGGAGCAGAACGACGGGCGCGAGGGGTCGGCACATCGGTGGTCCTCCCGGACACCCGGACGACGGGAGGAAGGATCCGCCACCCGGGGATCGCTGCCAGGTTCGATCCGGGTGTATTCCCTCCGGGCTCCTCGTGCCGGCGGGGTTGCGGTTTCTCCTTGACGCCGCACGTTCTCTACGTCATGGTCGGGCTTCTGGTCGTCTCCGACTTCCGCTGGCTCCATGGGCTCTCGCTTCTCCCCGGCCTCCTTCCTGCCGTGCGCCCGGCTCTGGTGCACGGTGCTCCTGGTGGCTGTCCTGGTCTGCCTGGGCGGCGTGTCCGGCTGCCGTGGGGGGACGGCGAGCCGCATCCGCCTGCCGGATGGCGATCATCTCCTCGTGTACGCGGACATGCCGCACACCCAGCCGCCTCCCGGCAGGGCCCGGGACGCGCAGCACCGGACGCCCTTCCTCCCGGGTCGCTTCCACCCGTCCGTGCGGTACCTGGTCCGCGAGCCGGACGGCCGGACCTCCCATTTCTTCCTCGACGCCGGCGTCGACTCGATGGAGTTCCAGCACAACCGTCGGATCGACCTGGCCAGCCTCCGGAGCAAGGACGCCGACCTCAAGCCGGACTTCCTCATCATCTCCCACTACCACACCATCTTTCTCCCCTCGGCATTGAAGAAGTTCTTCGAGGAGAACAATCGGTTGTTCCACTCCACCCCGTTCCATCCGCACGACGGCGGCGGGATCGCGGTGCTGCTGCAGGAGAATCCGGACCTGGACATCTACGTCCCGGAGTTGAAGAACTTCACCTACGACATGCTCCCGCCGGTCTGGAGGGAGAACCGCCTGCTCGAACGGGTCATCCAGCTCAAGGACGGCTACGTCCAGATCACCCCCCGGGTGGGTCTCCTGACGCAGCGGTTCCTCGTCGGGGAGGAACCGTGGCTGGGCTACAACCGGATCCCGGAGAACCTGCTCGTGGTGAAGACCCCCTCGGGGTACCTGGTCCACGCCGTCTGCGCCCACAGGCCGGCGCGGACGCTCGACGGCCGAACCCCCCACCCGGCCGAGTTCCTCGCGCTGTACATGCCCCATCCCCTGGAGGCACTGCCGGTGCACACGCTCCTGACCGGCGGTTGCGACTTCCAGGCGATCGCCACCCTGAACGGCTCCTATGGCGCCGAAGGGGCCGGCTTCGTGTACCGCATGATCCGCGAGCGGTTCCCCTCGCTCGAGACGGTCGTCCCGATCCACTGCGGACTGTTGAACGTGCCGGCCTGCCGGGACACCTTCGGGGACCGCTGCACGCCGGGCCTTCCGGGAACCGCCGTGACCATCCGGTGAGTCCCCCATCCGGCGCGCATCCTCCCGGGCGTCAGCAGTCGTAGGTGCCGTACGCGCCGCAGTCCATCTCGCAGGTCCCGTCGGTGTCGATCACCACGCTGCAGACCACCTCGGTCCCCTCGTCCCACCAGGTACAGGTGCCCGTCGCGGACCCGTCGTACGACCACAGGAGCGAGACTTGGGCCTCTACGTTCTGAGTCCCGACCTTCAACCGGTCGAAGGTCGAGAGGGTGGAGCCGTCGAAGAAGTACTCGTCCTCGCCCACGTAGTCGGCATCCAGGCCCAGCGGCGGACCGAGCGCGATCCACCAGCCCACCCCCGTTCCGTCGTACCGCCAGGTCTGGTCGAGCCAGTAGGCCTGCTCGCCGATCTTCACCGTACGGTACTCCGCCACGTCCGAGGTGAGCGTGCGGTCCACGGTGCAGGACATCTCGCCGACCGACGTCTCCACCGTGCCCTCCATGCGCTCGTGGACCTTGTCGTCGGAGACGATCCTCACCGTCCAGTCGTAGGACCGCGCGCCCGTCGGCGGGTCGGCCTCCACGTCCAGCGCCGGATCGAACTCGGTCACGGTGAAGGTGCCATCGCACCCGCTGCGCCGGGTGCGGACCCGCGTGGCCTGCACGGCCCCGAGGACATCGGTGGTGGTGTGGCGCGCGATCAGGTCGAGGTCTGCGTCGTCGTAGATCGTGCCGTAGCCGGTGACCGCGAGGGTCGCGATCCAGTGGCCGTCCGCGTGGTCATCGATCCAGTAGAAATCTCCGTTGTCGTAGTTGTAGGTTCCTTTTCTGCGTGCTACCGCGTCTCCGACGGGGTCGAAGTCGAAGGCTCCGTCGTACGCGTGGAACATCGTGTAGGTCGGGTTGTCGTACCAGTCGTGGGGATCGGATGCACAGGCGAGATCGTGGGATTCGCATCCGACCGCGAGGCCCATCGCCGGCAGGATCGGGAGGCGCACACGCATGGGGAATCCGCGGACAGGTTCCGCAAGGAGGCTATCGGTCCACGGAGGAGGTCGCTACGCCGAGGAGCCGGGCTACATTTCCCTGGTGCGCCCAGGGGCGGCTCTCCTCCTGGGCGATCCGGCCGGGGTCGGCCCCGGCGGGGAACGGCGTCCCGTGAAGGTGGTCTGCGAGCACTGCGGTGCGGTCTACCGGATTCCCGAGGAGAAGCTCACCCGGGAGGTCCACAAGGCCACCTGCCGCCGATGTGGGCACCGGATGGTGATCCGGAGGCTTGCGGCGACCGAAGCGGTCGCACCCCCCCCACCCCCCTCGGCTGTCCCGCACATGGAACCGGCCCCTCCCGACACGGCCGGAGTGCCCACCAGGGCGCACGATCCCTTCCGCGACCTCCTCATCGTGCTCATCGCATGCGTGACGACCGCGACGGGAGCCATGATCCTGGCCATCCGGCCCGCCGGGCCGAGCCCGCTCGCGGTGGCCGGCCTCCTCCTCTCCCTGTGGGGCGCGCTGGCCGCCATCCTGGTCCTGGGGACCGGGCACATGGGCCGTCGTCCCTCCCGGATGGGCACCTCGGTGGGGGTCGGCCTCCTCCTCGCGGGGATCGTCACCGCCGTCCTTCACGCTCCCTGGAACCGCTTCCTCGGCGGATCTCACGAGCCGGGAGGCCCGGTCGTGGCCTCGTACGTGCCCGGAACCCTCGGCTCGAGCCCGCCGATGCCCGCCCACGGGGTCCCGGCCTCGGTCGTCTCCATTCAGCTGCGCAACGATGTCCACATCAAGAACTGCTTCGTGGAGCACGAGAGAGCCACGGGCGAGCGGCCGAGCGTGACGCTGCGGTTCACGCTGGACCCGAGCGGCGCGGCGACGGCGGCTTCCTTGCAGGAGCCGGCGTACCGGGGCAGCGCGCTCGAGCGCTGCCTGGTCGCCTCGGTGGGGACGATCGCGTTCCCCCCCTTCGAGGGCGATCCGGTCCCGGTCAGCCACCCGTTTCGCTTCTAGCCCGCATGTCTCGCCCTTCCCCCGGGTTCGTGGCCGCCGATCGGCGCGCCTCGGGCGCGCCGTTCTCGCCGCGACGGGCTATCCCGGATTCCCTTTCCCTCGCGGAGACGTGATGTCCCCAAGCCGCCTGCTGCCGACGAAGACCCGCGTGTTCCTCGGGGTCGCCGCAGTCGTCGTCCTGCTCGACCAGGTCACCAAGACCCTCGTGTACGAGAACCTCCGCCAGGGCCGGGACCGCATCGAGATCATCCAGGGGTTCCTGGCCATCGTCCATGCCCAGAACCCTGGGGCGGCCATCGGGCTCCTGGGTGACTGGCCCACGCCCATCCGTCTCGGCATCTTCTTCGTGTTCACCATCGTGGCGGTGGCCGTCCTCGTCTCGATGGTCTGGCAGCTTCCTCGGGAGGATCGCTTCCAGTCCGCGGTCCTGGGCCTCATCCTGGCCGGTGCCATCGGCAACGCCATCGATCGGGCGGTTAAGCAGACCGTCACCGACTTCATCCTGGTCTACACCGACTGGGCCCCGCTCGCGGGCTGGCTCCACAGACACCACCTCCCCAACGAGTATCCAACCTTCAACGTTGCGGACTCGGCGCTCGTGGTGGGCGTGGGCCTCTTCCTCGTGCGCTACCTCTTCCTCGACGATGCCAAGGACGCGGACGACCCCGACGACGCCGCCTCCCCGGCATCGCCCGGGGAGGATCCTCCCCACGCGCCCTCCCAGGCGGATCCGCCTGTCGAGGCCTCCTGATCGGCCCCGGGGCGCGACCCCAGCGCCACCTGCCGCCAGCCCTCGCCAGGCCGCCACGTCCGCACGTCGAGATCCCGGCCGTCGGTCGATACCTCCACGGTGCCGTCGAGATCGGTCCGCAGGAACAGGGCGCCGCGCCAGGCCGCACGCGCCTCCGGGTGGGGGTGCCCGAACCGGTTGCCCTGCCCGCACGGCACCACGACGAGCCGGGGCTGTGCGGCTCGCACCAGGGCCGGCGAGGAGGCGGTGCGGCTGCCGTGGTGGGGCACGACCACGAGATCCACGGGGTCCAGCGTGCGGGCATAGACCTGCTCGGCGTCGTGACTCGCGTCGCCCGGCAGGAGGACGGCGCGGCGCCCATACGCGACGCGCAACACGAGGCTCCCCTCGTTCGCGTCCTCCACCCTCCTCTCGGGCCCCTCGGGCCAGACCACCGGCAGGCCGGGGTCTCCGGGCAGCCCGATGGGAATCCCGCGGCCCAGAGCCCGCTTGACGAGATCGCCGAGTGCGGGGTCGCCCGGGCCCGGCAGGTGGGGCAGCCACAGGCGGTCCACGCGGAAGGTCTCGATCACCTCCGGCAACCCTCCGGTGTGGTCGGGGTGGCCGTGGGAGCAGACCAGCGCCTCCAGTCGCGTGATCCCGCGGCGGCGCAGGTACCGGGCCACCGCGGTCCTGCCGGGGCCTCCGTCCACCAGCCAGCGTCGGCCATCGGGCCACTCCACGAGCGCCGAGGTGCCCTGTCCCACCGAGAGGACCGTGACCACGAGCCGCCCGCAGGGGACAATCCGCAGCCACAGGGCCGCCAGGGCGAGCACGGCCGCGGCCCCTGGCCGACGCCGCAGCAGCAAGGCTCCGACGAGGAGCAGCGCACCGGCCGGGCCCACGGCGGGATGGATCGGGGCCGCGTCCAACAGGGACAACCAGCGCACCGTGGCCTCCATGGCCAGGTCCGCCACGAACAGGGCCACAGGTCCAAGAGGAGCGGGCAGCACCGCGCCGAGCAGCGCCCCGGGGGTGGCCACGGCGCCCACGAGCGGTACCGCCACGAGGTTGGCCGGCAGACACCCCAGAGCCAGCTCCTGGAACCACCAGGCCGTGACCGGCAGGGTGCCGCAGGTCGCCGACAGCGTGGCGATCCCGGCTTCTGAGATCCACCGGACCGGACGGGGAAGATCGGGGGGCAGACAGCGGGCGATCCGGGGTCCGACGAGGAGGAGGCCCGCGATCGCGCCGAAGGAGAGTTGCCAGCCGGCGGTGGCCATGGAGCCCGGGTCGAGGCAGGCGAGCACCATGGCGGCACCGGCCAGCAGGTTCCAGGGGTCCCGATCCCGCTCGAGGGCGGTGGCGATCCCCCCGGCGGCCACCATGGCCGCAGCCCGGGTCGCGGACACCGGCCAGCGGGCCACGCCCCCGTAGGCGATCACGGCCACCGTGGCCGCGAGCGCACCCACCCACGCCGAGTGGCTGCGCCCCCGCACCAGTGCGAGGAGGCGCGCGATCCGCGCGACCCCGAATCCGACGGGGGCGGCCACCAGCACGAGGTTCATGCCGGAGATGGAGAGCAGGTGGCTGGTGCCGGTGCGCCGGAACAGGGTGAGCGTGTCCTCGGGGACGGCCGACCGGTCCGCTACGACCAGGGCACGCAGCAGCGCCGCGTGGCGTCGACCCTCGAAGGTGGGGCCCGGAGGCGGCAGGCGGCCCACGGCCACCCACCGCCGGACGGACACCGTGGTCGCCACGCGCGCCAGCCGGGCTGCCACCACGGGGTCGGGCTCGCCGGGCAAAGCCTCGCCTCCGGCCGGCAGCGCACTCCCCAGCGCCACGAGCCGAGTTCCGGGAGGAGGCGCGCCCTCGTGGAGGACGGCCTGCACCCGACCGCGTGCGGGGCGCCAGGCCCCGGCCTCTTCTGCCACGGCCTCCAGGCTCACCCAAGCCCGCGTGCCGGAGGCCGCCGCCACGGTCCCCCGCAGCCGGATCGGCCCCAGGAGCGCGGGGCCGTCGGGCAGGGTTCCGGGCACCGCGACCCCGAGGAGCAGGGCCCCGGCCAGGACCGCCGGTCGGCCCACCCGAGGCGCCAGGAGGGCCAGGCAGAGGCAGAGGGTGCCTCCCGCGACGGCCTGATCCCAGGGCACCACCAGCCGGGTCCAGGCCAGGGTGCCCGCGAGGAAGGGGATCGCAACGAGGAGCAGGGGGCGACGCATCTCCCGGATTCTCCAGGCAAGGATCGGGCCAATGTCGTCTGTTCCGACATGTTCGTCTTACAAGCACCTTTTTCGCGAATTCGAGGTGAGACGGATCCCCAGGGTGGGGGTGTCGGAACCGTCGAACTCCGACACCGGGCACCGACACCCCTCCTACGGGTTACCAGAAAGTCGGAACCAGCGAAGGTGGCCCGTGATCCTCTTCCTTCTCGCCCTGCTGCTCTCGATCCTCCCCGCCGACGCCGCGAGCATCCGGCGCGTGGTGCTGCAGGGCTCGGTGGATCCAGGCAGCGCCGCCCACCTCGTGGGGGCGATCGAGGATGCGCGGGCCAATGGGGACGAGGCCGTCCTCGTGGTGCTCGACACGCCTGGCGGCCTCCTTCAGAGCGCGCGCCAGATGGTGCAGGCCGAGCTGACCTCCGAGGTGCCGATCATCGTCTGGGTGGCGCCCGCCGGCGCCCGGGCGGGCTCTGCGGGCGTCTTCCTCACGCTGGCCGCGCACGTGGCGGCCATGGCTCCGGGCACCACCATCGGCGCAGCCCATCCCGTGGATCTCCTCGGGCAGGGGCTCCGCCGGCAGCAGGCACCCGGCGAGCAGGCCGACCCGACGGACGGATCCGCCGGCGCTCCAGAGGCAGGCGATCCATCGGCTGTGATGGAGGCCAAGATCCTCGAGGATGCCGCCGGGTGGGCACGGTCCATCGCGGATCACCAGGGCCGAAATGCCGTCTGGGCCGAGCAGGCGGTCCGCGAGAGCGTGGTGGCCACCGACCGGGAGGCCCTCGAGGCGGGGATCGTGGATCTCGTGGCGTCCGACCTGCCGGAGCTGCTCGCGGCGCTGGACGGCCGCACGGTCGAGACCTCCACCGGGCCGCGCACCCTCTCCACGGCCGACGCCTTCCTGGTGGACGCATCCTGGACCGTGCGGGACCGGGTCGTCCACTTCCTCGGCGACCCCAACGTGGTCTTTCTGCTCCTCGCGTTGGGCCTCCTGGGCCTTTGGGTGGAGTACCACCACCCGGGCTTCATCTGGCCCGGCGTGCTGGGAGGGGTGAGCCTCGTGGCGGCTGCGGCCGCCCTCTCGATCCTGCCGTTCAACCTCGCGGGTCTTCTCCTCGTGCTTGCGGGATTCGGCCTCTTTGCGGCGGAGATCTGGGTGCCCTCCTACGGTGCGCTCACGGTCGGGGGTGTGGCAGCGCTGGTCACGGGTGCTATTCTCCTCTTCGACGTGGAGGGCTTCGACCTGCGCATCTCCCTCGCAACCATCGCCACCGTCGCCGGTCTCGCCGCCGGAATCGTACTTCTCGTTGCCTTTCTCGTGCTCAAGGCCCACCGCCGCCGGCCTCGGACCGGCGCGGAGGGGCTCGCCGGTGCGCGGGCGGTCGTCACCCAGGGTGGCACCCGTGGCGGGTGGGTGCGGGCCGAGGGCGAGATCTGGCAGGCCACCTGGAGCGGCACCCTCGAACCCGGCACCCTTGTACGCGTCGTGTCGGTGGATCATCTCACCCTGTTCGTCGAACCCGCCGGCCCCCCGCCGGCTCCTGGAGGACCTTCCTGATGCAGACCACCTTCATCCTCATCGCCCTGGTGGTGCTCCTGCTCTTCTCGGCCGTGAAAGTCATCCGGGAGTACGAGCGGGCCATCGTGTTCCGCCTCGGGCGGGTGCTCGACGCCAAGGGACCGGGCCTCATCTTCATCATCCCCCTCGTGGACCGCTACATGCGGGTGTCCATGCGGGTGGTCGTGCTCGACGTGGAGAAACAGGACGTCATCACGCGGGACAACGTGTCCGTGGCCGTCAACGCCGTGGTCTACTTCCGCGTGGTGGATCCCGTGAAGGCGATCCTCTCCGTAGAGGACTACTTCTTCGCCACGACCCAGCTGGCCCAGACCACGCTCCGCTCGGTGGTGGGGCAGGGCGAGCTCGACGAGTTGCTCGCGGCGCGGGACAAGATCAACCTGCAGATCCAGCAGATCCTCGACCAGCACACCGAGCCCTGGGGCATCAAGGTCACCCAGGTGGAGGTGAAGCACATCGATCTGCCGCAGGAGATGCAGCGGGCCATGGCCAAGCAGGCCGAGGCGGAGCGCGAGCGCCGCGCCAAGATCATCGCCGCCGACGCCGAGTTCCAGGCATCCGCGAAGCTCGCCGAAGGGGCCAAGGTGCTGGACCAGACCCCCACGGCGCTCCAGCTCCGCTACCTCCAGACCCTTGCCGAGATCGCGGTGGAGAACAACAGCACCACGATCTTCCCCATCCCCATCGACATCTTCGCCTCCTTCCACAAGAAGAAGGAGTAGCCCTGGGGCGCGTCCTCGGGGCCATCCTCGCCGCGCACCTCGCCGGCTGCGGATTCATCGGCGCTGGGGTCGATCCCGTGGTGGAGGCCCACCGGGGGGCTGCCGGGTACTGGCCCCAGAACTCTCGCACCGCTATGCTGGGTTCCATCGAAGCCGGCTACGAGGGCCTCGAGTTCGACCTCGTGCTCACGGCCGACGACATCCCGGTGCTCTCCCACGACGCTTGGCTGCACGAGACGCTCTGCACCACGGTCGACGGCGCGCCGCCCGACGGTCGGATCTTCATCGAGGACCTCACGCTCGAGACGCTGCAGGACGGCTACCTGTGCGGTGGCGTGCCCGATCCGGAGAACCCGGACGCCGAGGTCAAGGCCGAGACGGTCATGACCTTCGACGAGCTCCTCGAGGCACTCGGGGACGCCGACCCGGACTTGGTCGTGCACATCGACATCAAGTACCAGCCCGGCTCCACGCCCGAGCCCGACATCATCGCGCCCGCGGTGCTCGAGCGGTGGTGGAACGCGGACCTGCCCCAACCCTGGTACGCCTCAGCCGACCGGTCCGAGCTGCTGCTGGCGCTCCGCCGTGTGGCCGAGGCGGCGGACGAGCCCATCGTGACGAGCCTCATCTGGCCCTGCTTCCCGCCGGACGGTTCCGACACCCTGGTCGCCCTCGGGGCCGAGGCCCTGGTCATGCTGGGCGTGGAGGACCTCGAGGCCCTCGCCGAGGACGCCGAGGCCGACGGGATTGCGATCCCCTGGCAGATCCTGGACCGGCGCCAGGTCGAGGCGGCACGGAAACGAGGGCTCATGGTGCAGGCCTGGACCCTCAACGAGGCGGACCTCCTGGCCGCCTACGCCGCCTGGCCCCTGGACGCACTCATCACCGACTACCCAGAGCGGGCGCCGTGAGCGCGCTGCTCTCCCTGCTCCTGCTCGCCGGCCCGGCCCGGACGGCGGCGCTGGTCTTCGACCGCGTGGACCTGGTCTCCGAGGACCCTGCCACGTGGCTCAACTACGACGTTCCGATGGTGGGCGTGAACACCACCACGGTCGCCGTACGCTGGATCGAGCAGGTCAAGGTGTCGTGGCGCCTGCCCGTCCAGGGGCTGTCGATCGGCACCTCGCTCGCCTCCCTGTCGGTCTTCTGGGAGCACCCGGTGTGGAGCACCGCCGGGATCTCGGCGGGTGCCGGCCTGCAGACCGCCCTCCTCCTCCCCCGCGGTGTCTTCGCGGACGTAGCCTGGCGAAAGGGCCGGTTCCGCGTGGCCGCCGGGGTGGGTGCCGTGTCCGGTGCCACCTGGGCGGACCTGGACTGGACGGCGTGGAACGTGGTGCCCACGCTCGGGCTGGGCGTAGGACGGTGCATGCCGCCTCGGCCCGGCGGGGTGTGATCCCCTCGCGGACGCCCGGCACCCGGAGATCCGGCTAGTCCGGCGCGGTGGCGCGCACCACCTCGTCGAGCGAGGTCACGCCGTCCTTGAGCTTGGCCAGGGCGCTCATGCGCAGGGTCTTCATGCCTTGCCGGATGGCCTCCCGCTTGATCTCCATGGTGGAGGCGCCGTTCAGGATGAACTCGCGTATCTCGTCCCCGACGGGCATGATCTCGAAGACGGCGATGCGCCCCCTGTACCCGGTGTTCGAGCAGGTGCGACATCCCTTGCCGCGCAACACGGTGTACTCCTCGGCCTCCTCGGGCGGCACGCCGATCTCCACGAGGGTCTGGGCGGGGACCGGGACGGGTTCCCGACAGTCGGGGCACAGCTTGCGGACGAGGCGCTGGGCGCCGATGAGGTGCACCGAGGAGGCCACCAGGAATGGCTCGATGCCCATGTTCAGGAGGCGGCTGACCGACGACGGCGCGTCGTTGGTGTGGAGGGTGGACAGGACGAGGTGACCGGTGAGGGCTGCCTTGACCGCGATCTCGGCGGTCTCGAAGTCGCGGATCTCGCCCACCATGATGATGTCCGGATCCTGGCGCAGGAAGGCCCTCAGCGCGGTGGCAAAGTTGAGGCCGATGGCCTCCTGCATCTGCACCTGGTTGATCCCGAAGAGGTTGTACTCGATGGGATCCTCTGCCGTGGACACGTTCACGCTCGTCTTGTTCAGCTCGGACAACGCCGAGTAGAGCGTGGTGGTCTTTCCGGAGCCCGTGGGGCCCGTGATGAGGATCATGCCGTAGGGCCGGTGGAGGGCCTCCTTGAAGTCGACCAGCGCCTGGTCCTCGAACCCCAACTTGGTCATGTCGAGCTGGAGGTTCGACTTGTCGAGCAGCCTCAAGACCACCTTCTCGCCCCACATGGTGGGCAGCACGCTCACGCGGAAGTCCATCTCCTTGCCGCGCCCCATCTTCATCTTGATCCGGCCGTCCTGAGGCAGGCGGCGCTCCGCGATGTCGAGGTTGGACATGATCTTGAGTCGGGACGTGATGGCGTGCCGAAGCTTGAAGGGCGGCTTCATGACCTCGTAGAGGACGCCGTCGATGCGGTACCGGATGCGAAGCTGCTTCTCGTAGGGCTCGCAGTGGATGTCCGAGGCGTTCTTGCGGATGGCGTCCAGCAGGATGAGGTTCACGAGCTTGACGACCGGAGCGTCCCCCGCGGACTTCTCGAGGTCGAGGACGTTGATGTCCTCCTCCATGTCGTCGGTGAACTCGAGGCTCTCGCCCTCGAGCTCCTGGAAGCCCTCCATCACGTCGTCGAAGGAGACGTTGGAGGTGTAGTACCTGTCGAGCGCCTCCATGATGCTGCCGTCGGTGGCCACCACCACGTCGATGTTCATGTTGGTGACGAACTTGAGGTCGTCGACGGCGTAGATGTTGGACGGATCCGACATGGCCACCGTCAGCGTGTTCCCGGTGCGGTTGACCGGGATGACCTGGTGGCGGGTGGCGACCTCGCGCGGGACGAGCCTCAAGACCTCCGGGTCGATCTCGAACTCGTTGAGGTTGATGCTCGGCACGCCGTACTGCTTGGCGAGGAAGGCGGTGAGCTCGTTCTCGTCGAGGTATCCGAGCTTGGTGAGCTGGTGGCCGATGCGGCCCCCGCTCCCGCGTTGCTCCTCGAGCGCACGCCGGAGCTGCATCGGGGTGATGAGCTTCTCCCGGACGAGGAGCTCCCCGAGACGCGAGGAGGACCTGTCCTGGGTGCTGTTCGCCATGGGCCTCTCCGGGGGACGCCCGCACGTCCGGGAAAGAGGGGCGCCCGGCGAGGGATCCTAACGGTTCGCGTCGCGCTCGCACGCCCCCTGCCCCCGCTGGGCCCACCCCTGCGCCCCCCCGGTCGGAGCGATGGGGAAAGCCCCCCCGGATCCTGAAAGAAGGGTGAAATGCACGATGAAAAGGCGCAGAAAGGACGAAGAACCCGGGTCCGCCGAACAGAGTTCTGGACAGGCGAGCGCCGACTTGGTGTATCTTGTGCTCCGTTTCCTCTCGCGGTTACGGAGTCCCCGACCGACGCTGCCCGCGTTCCGTGAGTTCCTGCACCGCCCGTCTCACCCTCATCCAGAGGAGCATCCATGCACGCTTCCCATATCCTCGCCCTGGGCGCCCTCGGCCTCGCGGCAGGTCTGTTCACGCCCGCCCCCGCCCACGCGGAGTTCCCCGAAGCCACCCTGTATCCAGGGCTGCACGGTGGCGCGAACGGGGTCCTTAGGGAGTGGGACTTCGGCATCAACGCCCGAGAGCGTGGGCTCCGGGCCGACACCTCCTTCTACGGGATGGGGGGCCTTCGCCTCGGCTACCAGGTCAACCCGAGACTGGCCGTGGAGTTGGGAGGCAGCTTCCTCCCCTTCTCCTCCGTCGAGAACGAGGGCGATACGGCCCTCGAGTACGATCTCGACGCCCTCTACCACGTCCTCGAAGGGGACTGGGCCCCCTACGTGCTGGGTGGCGTCGGTGGCTACCACCTCGTTTCCGGTGATTTGACCGCGGACTTCGATCCAACCGTCCACCTCGCCGTGGGGCTCCGCGGCCTCGTGCTGCCCTGGATGGCCGTGCGGGTGGAGGTACGCGACGTGATGTCCGACGGCTTCAACCAGGTCTCCAACAACCTCGAGATGCGCGGCGGACTGGACTTCTTCCTCGCCGGCAAGCCGGACCGGGACAAGGACGGCTTCTCGGACGAGGAGGATCGGTGTCCGGATCGGCCGGGCGTCGAGAGCGCCCAGGGATGCCCCGACGCCGATGGCGACGGCGTGGGCGACCTCACGGACGCCTGCCCCGACCTGGCGGGCAACCCGGATCTCGACGGCTGCCCGGACGAGGACAACGACGGCATTCCCGACAAGGACGACGCCTGCCCGCATCGGCCGGGACCCCAGAAGACCGACGGCTGCCCCGACACGGACGGCGACGGCGTCATCGACAAGAACGACGCCTGCCCCGACGTCCCGGGCAAGATCGGCTTGAAGGGCTGCCCGGATCAGGACGACGACGGCATCGCCGACGGCGACGACGCCTGCCCGCAGCGCCCCGGACCCCAGTGCACCAAGGGCTGTCCCGATCGCGACGGGGACGGGGTGGCGGACGACGAGGACAAGTGCCCTGACGTCACCGGCCTGAAGCAGTTCCAGGGCTGCGTGCCCGACGCCGTGAAGAAGTTCACCGGCGCCATCAAGGGCATCACCTTCGAGACCGGCAAGGCCAACATCCGGAAGACCTCGTACAACACGCTCGACAAGGCGGTCGCGGTGATGGCCCAGTTCCCGGAGCTCAAGCTCGCCATCGAGGGTCACACCGACGATCGCGGCGATGACGCCTTCAACATGAAGCTGAGCGACGACCGGGCCAACGCGGTTCGGGACTACCTGGTCAACAAGGGCGTCGATCCGGCCCGCCTCAAGGCGCAGGGATTCGGCGAGACCAAGCCCACGGCCGCCAACAAGACCGCCACGGGACGCGCCGAGAACCGTCGGATCGAGTTCACCATCATCGGCGAGTAGGCTCGGGCGCACGGGCCCGCCGGGGCGCGCGCCCCGGCGGGGTGCCCGTGTGCCGGGCCGTCGTCCGACGCCTGCGGTCCCCAGGAGCCGAAGGCTACAGCAGCGTCGCCACCAGCGAGAGGAGCGTGGTCTGGTCCAGCTTGCGGTACTGCTCGACCGGCACGTTGTCGAACGTGAGGGTGTTGCTGATCTTGATGGAGAAGACGTTCGAGAGCCGGGTGGAGAGGGCCAACTGGTTGAGCAGCCTCAAGTCCTCTGGGGAGAGGATGTTCTCGTAGACCTCGACCTGCTCGGTCAGCGACAGGCTGTCGCTGAACTGGTGCGCCAGGGCGGCCATCGCGCGACCGGCCCAGATCGTGTCGGCGTTGGGATCCACGCCCTGCACGTAGTTCTCCTGGGCCACGTCGGCACCGAGTTCGGCCTTGAGCGTGGTCCGTTTGGAGTCCACCAGGAGGCGGGAGTACCCGATCTGCTCGTGGGTCCGGAGATCGTAGCCGGCGAAGCGATCCGCCAACGCACCGGCCAGCGCGTAGAGGCTCGCATGCTGGCCTACGAAACGATCGTATCGGAGTTCACTCCAGTACTTTCTCGCGATCTCGACTTGCTCGGCGCTACGCTCGAGGTCGGAGAGCCGGCCGTCGCCATCGGCGTCGAGCAGCCCGCGTCCCATGTTGATCCCTGTCTCCAGCGTGGCCTTGTTCCGACCTGCGCGGTGGGATCCGTTGAGCTTTCCGTTCACGGTGTAGTACTCCGCGTTCCCGGTGGCCCAGGCGCCGCCCAGTTCGGTCGACAGGTGGGTTTCGGGTTCTTCGAACTTCTGTCCTGCATCTTCGGGTTTCACGAACTCGGATTCTTCGCCTCGGGCGAGGGACACGAGCAACAGTGCGTACAGCATGGCCGACACCTCACGATGAGAGGAGGGGGAAGGAAGAACCGCGCAGGGATCAGGTCCGCGTGGATCCGATCCAGCGGTAGATCGCCGCGCCGAGGAGGGCACCCACGACGGGAGCCACCCAGAACAGCCAGAGCTGGCCGAGCGCCCAGCCACCGGCGAAAATCGCCACGCCGGTGCTCCGGGCCGGGTTCACGGAGGTGTTCGTCACGGGGATGCTGATCAGGTGGATGAGTGTGAGCCCGAGGCCGATCGCGATGGGCGCGAAGCCCGCGGGCGCGCGCTTGTCGGTCGCACCCAGGATGATCAGCAAGAACATCGCCGTCATGACGATTTCGCACAGGAGGGCCGCCCCGAGGCCGTATCCGCCCGGCGAGTGGGCGCCGTAGCCGTTGGAGGCGAAGCCGGCATGCACGTCGAAGCCGGCCTGGCCACTGGCGATGAGGAAGAGGACGGCACCTGCGAGGATGCCGCCGAGGACCTGGGCCACGATGTAGGGGAGGAGGTCCTTGGCCGGGAACCGGCCGCCGGCCCAGAGTCCGATGGACACGGCGGGGTTGATGTGGCACCCGCTGATGTGGCCGATCGTGTAGGCCATGGTGAGCAGGGTCAGGCCGAACGCCAGGGCGACGCCGACCAGGCCGATGCCGAGGTTGAACACCGTGGCGTCCCCGAGCGTGGCGGAGAACTTGGCAGCCAGGACCGCGCTGCCGCACCCTCCGAGAACCAGCCAGAACGTACCGAAGAACTCCGCTCCGTACCTCTTCATGGTGACCTCCTTCAGGGGAATGGCACAGGAGGACTCTACCATGGGTGGCTCGACCCACAAGGCAGCCTGCAAGCCGGGCGCAAGGCCAGGGGCGCCGAAGGCCCATCAGGGCGCTCTCCCGCTGGCGTCCCTCGAGGCGAGGGGGCCTACCCGCCGCGCACGGCCTGCCACCGCTCCAGCATGGGACCGAGGCGCGCGCAGTCGAGGCCGCGGGACGCCATGGAGGCCTGGACCTGCTGCTCGACGTGGGCGGCTTCGTCGTGGAACCCCCGTTCTCGGGCCAGGATCGCCAGGACGGTGCCGAGGAAGGCACCGTCGAGCCCCTCCGCCAGGAGACGGGACAGGGGCACGGCGCGCAGCGCCTCGGCCCGACCTCGGCCGAGCAGCGCCCGGGTCGCCTCCAGGGCCGCGACCGCGGGTGCGTACCGCTCCCACCGGGGATCCGCCTCGCGCCGGATGGCCTCCAGGCGACCGTCCAGCCCGGGCAGGTCTCCCCTCAGGAGCGCGGAGAGGGCCAGGTTCAAGTCGAAGGCGTAGGTGCGGGCGCGCTGCCCCATGGCCACGGCCCACCCCCGGCCCTCCCAGTAGAGAACCTCCGCGGCCTCCACGTCGCCCCGGAAGCGGAGGCACTCGGCACGGGCGTTGCGGCACAGCGGGGCGAGGCTCTCGTAGCCGATGGCGAGCGCGACCCGCTCGGCCTCCTGGGCGGCCTCGATGCCTTCCTCGAATCGCCCTCGCGCACCCTGGATCCGGGCCGAGAGCGCCAGGGCCTCGGCCTGGGCGGACCGGTACCCTGCGGCCTCCGCACGGCGGCGTGCCTGATCGAGGGTTTCCAACGCCGCGTCGAGGTCGCTGCCCTCCAGGCAGCGGCCCACGAGGAGGAGCGCATCCACGCGGCTCGGCTCGGCCTCAGCCTCGGCCAGGGCCTCCAGCGCCTCGCGCTCGGCGGGTCCGACCCGGCCGAGGTGGAGGAGGAGGGACGCTCGGGCCTGGTGGATGCGTGCCCGCGCCCGGGCGGGGGCGTCCACGAGGAGCGGGTCCAGCGCCTCCAGGGCGGGCAGGCCGAGCCGGGCACGGGCCTCGTACTCCAGGGTTTCTACGTACTCCGCGGCCACCTCCACCGCGAGCTCCGTGGAGAGGCCGGAGGTGAGCAGCGGTTCGAGGCGCTGGATGGCCCTTTCCCGCCGGCCTGCCGCGCGATCGGCGACCGCGAGGGCGATGGCCGCGAGGGCGAGCGGCGCCTCGCCGGAGGTGGCCGCCCCGGCGGCGCTCGCCAGGGCCTCGGCCGCGGACTGGATCTCGGCCACGCTCCCCGCGACCCTGAGCCACTCCACGGCCCGGACGAGCGGAGCCACCGCCTCTTGAGGCCGACCCGCGGCCAGGGCATGACGGCCGACCTCGAGGTCGGCGCGGGACGGCGGGCCAATCCGAGCCCAGGCCTCGGCCAGGGCCGCGTGGGCCTCGGCCAGGGCCCGACCCCGCACCCGTTCCCTCAAGAGGCGCTCGAGGAGGTTGTGATCGAGCGCCGAGGCCCCGGCCTGCTCCCGGACGATCCGGCCCTCCACCAGGGCGAGGAGGCCAGGACCCGCGGCTGCCTCCAGGACGGGCCACGGCACGCCGGAGCCGGCGATGCCCACGACGTCGAGCGCCCGACCTACCTCCACGGGGTGGTCGACCCGGCGCAGCAGGGCGGCGAGGCGGGAGGACAGGAGGGTGCGGACGTCCGGCGGCAGGGCCTCGTCGAGGGGTGCGGTGAGGGCAAACCTGGGTCCTTCTCCCGATTCGTCCTCCTCGAGGCGCAACAGGTGCTCCCCGCTCCACTGCCGGATGAGCTCGCGAGCGAAGAAGGGATTGCCCTCGCTGCGGGCCACCACCTCCCGCGCGATCCCTGCCTCGAGCGGGAGGATCTCCTCCACGAGATCGGCCATCTCGGCCGGAGGGAAGCGATCGATCTCCAGGATCTGGGCCCCCAGGGCCTCCAGCGCGGCGAGCGCCGTGGCGGCCGCCGGGTGAACCTCCACCGGGCTGGAGCGCACCGTGAGCACCACCAGCACCGGAAGTCCCAGCCGCAGGATCGTGACCGCCAGGCCGGGGCCATCGTCGTCCGTGTCGCACAGGTGGGCGTCCTGCACCACCAACAAGCCCAGGCCCCGCCAGGCGGCGCGCTCCAGGTGGCCGAGCAGGAACTCGCGCGCCACGCCCGGCGGCACGGGTTCCTCCCCCGGATGGGGCAGGGCCCACCGCTGGAGCAGGGACGCCTCGGATGCGGCCTCTGCGGGGGAGACGCCTCGATCCCGGGCCAGCCATCGGGCCAGCCGGGCCTTGAGCGTCTCGGGATCGCGCTCGACCAGCCTCAGGACCCGGCGGACCGCACCGGCGTAGCCGTCCTGCGGCCCGGCCCTCACGCCGAACGTGATCTCCACGGCGATGGCGTGGCCGCTCTCCTCGAGCGGGCGCGTGACGCTCGCCACGAGCCGCGTCTTGCCCACGCCGGCCTCGCCGCGCACGATGGCGACCTGAGGCCGCCCGGTGGTCTCGACGCTCCGTGCGAGGTCCCACAGCCGCTGGCGCTCCACCTCCCGTCCCACCAGCGGCACCTCGCGCAGGGAGAAGAGGGGCAGGCTGGCGCGGGCCCGCGCGCCCCGACCGGGCTCGGGCAGGGCCCGAAACGGCACCCGGCCGTGGTGGGGCCGGTTCCAGGTCGGGACGATGTCCTGCGGACCGGCGAGCGGGTCGCGACGCGCGGTGTCGGCTTCCGGCGCCCGCACCAGGACGGTCGGCGGCGCGACGTCCCTTCGCCCGTCCACCCCCGGGTCCGGGCCCTCCGGCTCCTCCGTCTCCACGGGCGGCAGGGCCGCGAGCGCGGTGCGCAGGTCCGCTGCGAGGTCGAAGCGGGCGCGCGGATCCGGTTGCAGGAGGTGGACGACGATCTCCTCGAGGCCCGCGGGGACGACCAGACCCGGCCGGATCGGAACGTGGGTGGGAGGCCGGTACCGCATGTCGATCTGGGCGGGGACCGAGCCCGCCTTGAAGGGATTGGTGGCCGACATGAGGCGGTAGATGAGGACCCCCATCGCGAAGAGATCCGATGCGGGGCCGATCTCGGAGAACCGCCGCAGGAGCAGCTCTAAGGGCATGTACGAGAGGGTGCCCGCGAGCACGCCCTGGAAGGCCTCTCGTTCGCCCAGGGCCTTGGCCAGGCCGAGGTCCGACAGCCAGGCCCGGCGCCAGCCCGCCCCGTCCCGGTGCAGGAGCACGTTGGACAGCTTCACGTCCAGGTGCAGCAAGCCGCGGGCGTGAAGGCAGGCGAGCGCGGCCAGGGTCTCGTCGAGCAGGCGCCGGAGCAGGGCCCAGGGCGGATTGGTCCGGCGAAGCTCGAGGAGGCTGCCGGATTCTGCGAGGGCGAGGGCCAGGTACGGGCGGCCGTCGGGCAGCACGCCCAGGTCGTGGAGCGGTACCACGTGCGGGTGTACGACCGCCGCCGAGGCCGCCACCTCGCGCTCGAACCGCCCCTTGAACTCAGGCGTGCCCATCACCTCGAACCGCACCACCTTGACCGCGACCTCGTCGCCCAGGAGGCGGTCCCGGGCGCGGAACACGTCCGCCATGCCGCCGCTGCCCAGGAGCGCCTGCGCGTCGTCCGGCCACGGCTCGTAGCGAGACGGCAGCGGCGGGCAGGTCACTGGGGACGTCATCTGGCATCCCGTGGCAGGAGAGGGGTGACCCTCCGCCTCAGGTCCCTCGGGAGGCGCTGGTCGAGCAGAGCGCGCACCTCGGCGGGCGTGTACCGGGCCGAGAAGTGGGTGAGCAGGATGGCCTGGTTGCGGAAGTCGGAGGCACGGGCGGCGATCTCGTCGAGATGGATGTGTCCTTTCTCGCGGCACTGAGCCACCGTGACCCGCTCGTCCAGGAACGTGGCCTCCAGGACGAGGAGGCGGGCGTCCAGGAGCGTCGGCTCTTGATCGAGGAGGTCGATGCGCGTGTCTCCCGGCACCGCGAGATCCGGCGTCCAGACCTCCTCGGCCACCTGGGTGCCCGCGTAGCGGAGGTCCCGGATGGCAGAACCCGGGAGGCTGCGGTACTCGGGTTTCAGGCGGTGTTTCCGGGACCACAGGGCATAACCGATGCTGGGCACGACGTGGTCGGATCGGTACGCCCGCACCTCCAGGTCCCGGCCGAGGGAAAGCGTATCTCCTGGTCGGCACGGGACGATCCGGCAGGGCAGGCGCGAACGGTCGAGCCGGCGCCACGTCGCCAGCAAGGCCTCGAGGTCCGGCACCACCTCGGCGGGTACGAGGTAGAGGGGCGGTTCCAGGCCGGTGAGCGCGCGCGTGGCGGCGTGCATGGCGATGCCACCCAGGTGATCCAGGTGGGCATGGGTGATGAGCACCCGGCTCCGCTGGACGGCGGACCGGGGACAACGGCCGATGTCGAAGGCGAGGTCGAGACCGGGGAACTGCACGCAGGTCTCGAGGCCGCCCACGCTCACGGCCTGCACGGCATGACCCGCGAGGACGAGCATGGCGGACCCTTACCTCGCCTGGGTGGGCCGGGCACCGGGGAGAGTGGCGCGACCGGCCGGCGAGTCGCTATGGGTCCCTGCATCCCCCCTCTCGGCGGAGGTTCCATGCGTCGCGCCCTCCTGTGCCTCTCCGTCCTCGTCCTCCTCGCCGCACCCAGGGCCGTCCGAGCCGGCATCGGGACCACCTGGGCGTTCAACGGCGGGTCTGCGGCCTCCTACGGAGGCCCCTGGACCGATCTCGGGTACACCTTCCCGTTCCACAGCCTGCCCTCTCTCGACCTCAAGCTGAAGGAGATGGACCTCCAGTTCCACGTGCTGGAGTTCATCGGCGGGATCGCCAACGATACGATCCTGCTCGGCGCCAACGCCCACTTCCAGGGCCTGTGGCGCCCCGCGCCGGGGGGGTTCGGGGGCGTGCTCGAACCCGGCGTGAGCCTCGACATCGTGGCCGACACCGACTTCGACCCCTTCCACCTCGGCCTCATGGGCCTGGCCCGCCTGGGCATCGAGGCCGAGAAGACGTACGGCTGCGGCGTCTACGTGGTGCCCGCCCTGGGCGTGGGCCTGATCAGCGAGGACTTCGAGCTCCTCGTCGGCGGATCGCTCCAGTTCAGCGCCTGGCTGCCCTGACCCGCGGATCACGCCTGGGCGGCAGGGGGCTCCTGGCCCGCGCGGGCGAGTTCCTTGAAGAGTTGCTCCAGGTGCGGCCGGCCGCGGAAGCCCACCACCTGCCCGAGCATGCGTCCACCGAGCAGGACCGCAAGCGTGGGAATGCCCTGGACCTTGAAGACGTTGGCCAGCTCGGGCTCCTCGTCCACGTTGACCTTGGCCACGCGGACCTTGCCCGCGTAGGTCACAGAGAGATCCTCGAGGATCGGTCCGATAGACTTGCAGGGGCCGCACCACGGGGCCCAGAAGTCCACCACCACCGGCTCGGGGGCCTTCAGGACCTCCTGCTCGAAGTTGTCCTTTCCGACCTTCATCGTGTTGCTCGACATCCGACGCCTCCGTGAGGTCCAGTGCGCATCCCGCCCTCCGGGCGCGCTGTGCCCTCGGTTCTGCAGGCATGAGGATGCGTCAGGGACCCGTGCTGTTGCGCGGGCTGGGTCTATCCCCCTACGCCCGGGGCCCGCACCTTCGAGTGCGGAGGATCACGACCGGAAGATCCGAGCCACGACGGGCCGGTGGTCCGAGCACTCCACCTCCAGGACACGGACGTCCCGCACCCCGAGCGGCGGCCGGGTCAGGTAGACGTAGTCCACCCTCAAAGGGAAGAACCCTCCGATGCGCCGGGTGGCCCCGTACCCGCAGCCGGACAGGGCCCAGGCATCGGTCAGGTGGGCGCGGAGGGCCGCGTGGATGGCCGCGTCCGGGGGGGCGTTGAAGTCCCCTGCCACCACCGTGGGGTCCCGGAGACGGACGAGTCCCTGCGCGAGGCGGTCCAGGGCCTGCCCCTGGGTCCGGGCGGTCATCTCGGCCTCCTGGGCCAGCACGGTGAGAGGACGGGTCCGACCCCGAGCCAGTGCCGTGGCGGCGTCCTCCACGTCCCGGGCTCCGATGTCCCAGGGGGTCAGGTGAACGGCCAGCAGGTTGAGCGTGGCTTCGCCCGAGCGGGCCTCGGCGAAGAGGGAGTGCCAGGGATGGGTGAGCTCCAGGCTGCGGCTCATGGACAGGGTCCAGGGCGGCCGGGCGCACGCGGCCACCCCGCCCGCGTCGTTCCTCCCGGTGGCGTAGTAGTCGACGAACTCGCAGGTGAACCCCAGGCGATCCCGGAGACGGTCGAGCCTCACCCGATCCACCTCCTGGAGCACCAGGAGGTCGGTCCCGGTGTCCTCGACGGCTTCGACCACGCAGGCCATCGCCTCGGCCAGCGCCGATGCGCGCACCGCGGGCCGGGCGTACCATCCCAGCCGGTGGACGTTCCACGTCATCACGGTCACGACGTCCGTCCCGCTCCGGTCGCGGACCGGCACCCAGGCAGGTCCGTAGAGCACGGCGGCGCACGTTGCGGTGGCCAGGCCCAGGACCAGCAGAGGCACGCGGCGACAGACGAGTGCCGCGAGGATCCCCACCGCGGCGAGTCCGCCCCAGAGCCACGGCAGGACGAGCACCACCGCGGCGAGCGCCGCTGGAGGGGAGAGGTCGATCCGGGCCGCACCCGTGGCGCACAGGAGGAGGGCCAAAGGACCCAGCGCCATCCCCCAGACGAGGAGCCGACGCGCCCGCCCCGGCCGCGGCGGCGGCCCCCCGAGGAGCGAGGCGGAACCAAGGGAACGGGTTTCCATGGCCGCATCCGGGTGAGGCCTGGCGTTCGGCCCTCTGGACAGAGGGCGGCGTAACCCGTCGGACGCGCGCACCCGAGGGGCCCGGTTCCCTGCCCCGCGACGGCCAGGGCGCTACATGGGGACTCCATGGACGACCTCACCCCCATCGGCGTGGCCGGACGCCTGCTGGCCGTCCTCGTCATCGTCCTCGCCAACGCCTACTTCGTCGTCGCCGAGTTCTCCCTCGTCGCCATCCGCCGCAGCCGCGTGACCCAGCTCGTAGCCGAGGGGCGCCCCCATGCCCGGGCCGTCGAGCGCATGGGGAAGGATCTCAACACCTTCCTGTCGGCCACGCAGCTCGGCATCACCATGACCTCGCTCGCCCTGGGCTGGATCGGCGAGCCGGCGGTGGCGCGCCTGTTCGTCCCGTTCCTCGGGTTTCTTCCCGATCGCTGGGGGGAGGTGGGCGCGCACGGTCTGGCCACGGCCCTGGCCTTCGCGACCGTGACCATGCTCCACATCGTGCTCGGCGAGCTGGCCCCTAAGAACCTCGCGCTGCAGCACACCGAGAAGAGCGCCCTGGCCGTGGCCCCTCCGCTCGAGATCCTCACCATCCTGTTCCGGCCCGCGATCATCGTCCTCAACGCGACGGCCAACCTGGTTCTCTCCCTGGTCGGCCTGAAGCGGGCCACGGGCGAGGACCAGATCCACTCCGTGGAGGAGTTGAAGCTCCTGGTGAGCGCGAGCCGTGCGGCCGGCATCCTGGGCGAGGAGGCGGAGGGGATCGTGGAGCGGGCCTTCGCCTTCGACGACTTCTCGGCCCGGCAGGTCATGGTGCCCCGGATCGAGATGGCCGCCGTGCCCCTGGAGGCGCACCCCCAGGCCGCGCTCGACGTGGCGATCCGCGAGCACCACACCCGCCTGCCGGTCTTCCGGGGCGATCTCGACGACATCGTGGGCAGCGTCCACATCGCCGATCTCGTGGCCGCGTGCCGCCAGGGGGGCGCCTCGGACCTGAGTGGGGTCGTCCGTCCCGCCCTCCTCGTGCCAGAGTCCATCCCCACCGACACCCTCCTCACGCGCATGCGCCTGGAGCGGGCCCACATGGCCCTGCTCGTGGACGAGTACGGCGGCACGGCGGGTCTCGTGACCCTGCACGATCTCGTGGAGCGACTGGTCGGACCCGTGGCCGACGCGGAGGAGGTCGCACGGGACCGGGTCGACGCCCAGCCCGACGGCAGCGTGATCCTCGGGGGCATGGTCCTCGTGCACGACGCCAACGAGCGGTTCGGTCTCGGCATCGAGGAAGGCGATTTCGACACGTTGGGCGGCTTGGTCCTGGCCAGGCTCGGTCGCCTGCCGCTTCCGGGAGACGAGATCCGCATCGCGGGCTGGGTGCTCCGCGTGGAGGCCATCGAGGGCCGGCGCGTGGACCGTATCCGGCTCCTCCGGGCGGAGATCGCTCACAACCGCGGGTGACGCCGCCCATCCGGGAGGGACACTCACCATCTTTTTACATGCCCCCGCGCCCTCACCCGTGTCGGGGGTTCCAACATGATCCCCTTGCGACAGCGATTCTCTCGGCCTCCCGGTCCGGGTCGTCCCACCGGGACCCCTCACGGATCCCGCACGTTCCCTTCGTTGACACCCCCTGGGGTGCATGCTAGTCGGTACGGTGCTTCCCGGAGGGTCCTTCCTCCGGAGTCCCCTTGGCTTTTCCATCCACTCCGGCGGTCGTCCCGCTCGCGCTCGCCGGTCACCTTCCAGAATCCCCGCTGCGGCCCGGGCTGTGGGGATGGAGCAGCGGATCCACCTTCAACGGTCCCCCTAGGGACACCTGGGCGAACGACCCGGCAGGAGTTCCCATGATCGACGGTATCGTCAAGGCATTCCACGGCGGCGGCTTCTGGATGTGGCCGATCCTGGCCGTCAACATCACCACGTGGATCATCGGCTTGGAGCGCCTCTACGTGCTCTACTTCAAGGTCCGCGAGAACAAGGATGCCCTGCTCGGCGGCATGAACAACTTCCTCATGAAGGGAGATCTCCACGGCGCCATCCGGTTCCTGGGCGCCCAGCGGCAGGGCCCGCTCTCCCGCATCCTCAAGGCCGGCCTGCTCAAGGTCCACCGTCCCGACCTGGAGGTCCAGGCCTCCCTCGACCAGGCCTCGCTCCACGAGGTGCCCGACATCGAGCAGCGCACCGGCTACCTCGCGGTGTTCTCGAACGTGGCCATGCTCATCGGGCTCTTGGGCACCATCACCGGCCTGATCAAGTGCTTCGCGGCCGTGGCGTACGTCGACCCCTCCCAGAAGGCCACGATTCTGGCGGCCGGCATCGCCGAGGCCATGAACTGCACCGCGTTCGGTCTGATCACCGCCATTCCCCCGCTCGTCCTCTTCGCCTTCTTCCAGAGCCGCACCCAGCACCTGGTCGATGGCATCAACGAGGCCGTGGTGACCGAGATGAACCTCGTCCTCGGCAACCGCGCCCTGTTCCGCGACCAGGCCAAGAAGCTCGCCGACATGGCCGAGGCCGGGTAGCCGAAGGAGTCCCCCATGGGCGTCAGCCTCCCTGGCGGTGGCGGCGGCGGGCGTGGACGGAACCTCGTCCACAACCTCAACCTGGTACCGTTCATCGATCTGCTCACGGTCTGCATCACGTTCCTCATGGTGACCGCCGTGTGGACGCAGCTGAGCAGTCTGCAGGTGGACCAGGCCATCAGCGACCCGAACGCCGAGCCGGTCGAACAGGACACCCCTCCGGTGCCTCCGCTCACCGTCCACGTCCGCTCCGACGGACTGTGGATGGGCCGGAACATCGAGCAGGGCAAGAACTACACCAAGGTGGGCGAGGAGTACGACTGGGAGACCCTCAAGCAGGACTTCGCGGCCGACCGCGAGTCCTACCCCGAGGAGACCCAGGTCGTGATCGTCACCGACGACGGCGTCGACTACCAGTTCATGGTCAAGGCGCTCGACGTCTCCCGCCAGTACGGGTACGACAAGACCCTGCTCGGCGGAGGCCCGGCCAGCCAGATGTCCGGCATCGAAGGTCCCGGTCCCGGCGCTGGCGCCGGTGCCGGCGCACCCGGGTAACGGGAGGAAGCCATGCCAGTCTCCGTCCCCAAGCGTCGGCCGGCGTTCCCGCCCATCGGGCGGCTGCGCTCAGGCCCCTTCGGCGGTGGGAAGAAGGCGGTCTTCGCAGACCTCAACCTCACCCCGATGATCGACACCTTCACCGTCATCGTCATCTTCCTCCTGATGTCGTTCTCCGCGTCCGGCGAGCTCATGTTCATCCAGAAGGACTTGAAGCTCCCCGATGCCGAGAAGGCCGCGCTGCTCTCGGAACGCGGTCCGGTCGTCACGCTGCTGTTGAACCAGGTCCTCTTCGAGGGCAAGGTCATCACCACGGCCGACGACATGGACGCGGACGAGCCCGGCATCCCCCCGTTGGCCGAGAAGCTCACGGGCGTCCGGGAGCGCGAGCAGAAGATGTACCGGCTGGACCCGAACGAGCCCTACCGCGGCAACGTGCTGATCCAGGCCGACCGGAAGACCGACTTCATGCTTGTCCGGAAGGCGATCTTCGCCGTCAACGAAGCGGGCTGGACCCACATCCAGTTCGCCGTGACGGACCTCGTGACCGCCACTGAGAGCGCCGCGGAAACAGCGCCGCCGGAGTAGTCGAACCGTCGTACACAGGGCCCTCGAGGCCCACCCCGGCAAGGAGGTTCCGATGAGGTTCCTGGTCCTGTCCCTGCTGATCTCCCTGCTGGCCGGGTGTGGAGGACGAACCCAGGCGCCGCCCCCGACCGATGAGGCGGCGTCTGAGTGTGGGTTGACCCTGGACAACCTGGCCGGGCGAACCTTCATCCACCTGAACAAGGACGCCCCTGGCAAGTTCAGCGATGATCCACTGGCCCGGGCGTACTTCTTCTCGGAGGGGGGCAAGACCAAGGTCCGGTACAACACCCGCCACCCGACCGATTTCTACACCTACACCTGCGAGAAGATGGAGGGTCAGGAGAAGCTCCTCTGCAAAGAGGACAATCCCAAACCCGTAGCCTACTGCAAGTCGCTGTGGGCCAACGACCTGGGCTGCGATCCGCAGCGGTTGGTCGAGCTCACGGGCTGCACGCTCGAGGAGGCCCAGAAGGCCCGGGAGGAGGTCGACGAGGAGATCACGCGCCTGAAGAAGAACAAGAAGCTCCAGAAGGAGCTCGACGACATGAAGATGGTGTTCAACCATCCCAACAACCAGCTCCGTGGCCTCGTCTACGTGAAGATCCGCCATCGGGAGTGCCAGCTCCTCCTCCAGGACCGCTACGAGACCATCAACCTCGGGCAGGTGCGCGAGCTGGAGAACGTGCTCGGCACCGCCTACTTCGGTGAGACCAAGAAAGAGTACATCCTCGAGCACTGCACGGACGACAAGAACCTCATCGCGGTCGACAAGCCCGATGCGTGGTTCAACCCCGGGGATACCCGCTATCGCTGGCGCACCGGGGACACCGTCTACTTCCGGTACGTCGGCCCCGAGGACCAGACGCCCAAGCCTGGGTGTACCTACACCATGGACCTGTGGGCGGACTGGGAGCCCACGGCGAAGGGCCAGGCCGTACCGGTCAAGGACGGCAAGCTCCAGTGGGTGTTCAACAAGCGCTACGACCAGCCGGGCCGCCTGCCCTACTTCGTCCACATGACGCGTTACCGGGCCTGCGGCGCCGAATCCCCCCAGCGTATCTCGTTCTCCTGCCAGGGTGTGATCATCGAGTAGCGAGCGACTCCAACACCGATCCGGAGGGGCGGTGGAGGGCTCGGAGTTCCTCCCGGAGCCGACTGCGCATGCGGGTCAGGCGCGTGCGGACGGCCCCGGGGGACAGGCCCATGCGTTCGGCGATCTCCGGGCCCGTCCAGCCCTCTCCCTCGGCCAGGAGCAGGATGGCACGGTCCATGGGCGGGAGCGTGAGCAGGGCGTGGCCGAGCGCCGTGGCCGTCTCGGCTCGGGCGGACAGCTGCTCGGGGTCCTCCTCGTGGGCTTGGACTTCGAGGTCCGTGCGGTGCAGGGAGGGATCGTTCTTGCGC
This sequence comes from Deltaproteobacteria bacterium, assembly GCA_016927815.1. Classification (GTDB taxonomy): domain Bacteria; phylum Myxococcota_A; class UBA796; order UBA796; family JAFGLY01; genus JAFGLY01. The sequence continues at coordinate 29,003 of JAFGLY010000168.1, forward strand.
CCCCGCCGCATGCGAAAGCAGGCGTTCTGGACCATCCGGCCGAGCCAGCCCTCCACGGAGCCCTCTCCTCGGAAGGACGTCAGGTGGATGCCGGCGGACAGGAGGGCATCCTGGACCGCATCCTGGGCTTCCTCCTCGTCCCGGCAGGTGCGGCGACCGATGGCGAGGAGGCGATCCCCGAAGCAACGCGTGATGACGTCCAGGGCCTGGATGTCGCCGCGCTTCACCAGCTGGACGATCTCGTCTCCACAGGAGTGCTTGGACATCGACACGGGTGCGCCCTCCTGGACCCGTCCAGCAGACGGGTTCAGTACTCTTCCTCCATGTCCTCGATGGCCTCGCCGTCGAAGTCGAGCTCGTCGTCCAGCTCCTCGACCCCGTAGGTGCCGGCATCCTCGTCGGACCACTCGATCTCGCAGACCTTCTCGACCATCGCGACGAGATCCTCGCCCGTGAGGTCCTCGAGATCCTCCTGCTCCAACTGCTCGGTGAGCAGCTCCATCAGCGAGGCGTCGAGATCTCCGGACGTCTCGAGCGCAGCCACGATGTCCTCCACGGCTTCGACCTCGCAGTCTTCGCCGACCCCCTGGATGCGGTCCACGATCTCCTGAGCCAGGCTCTCGGGCTCGAGAGACCCCGCTGCGCCCTCGATGTACTCGTCCAACTGCTCGACGAGGAGATCGCGCATCTCCTGCGGCAGGTCGATCATGGCATCCTCCGGAGCTCGGTCGGTCGGACGTATAGCGAACCTGCCCGGGGGGATCAAGCCCTCCACGACGAGGTCCGTACGAGCACCCTGTCTACCCGTCTCCCGGGCGTACCAGACGGGACAGGAGTCGCCGGAGGGGATGGGCCTCCGGGCTGGAGGCCCGGCCGTGACGGATTCGTTCCATCTCGCGCAGCGCCTCCCGGTTCTGTGGGTTGACCTTGAGGGCCCGTGTCCAGGCTTCGCTGGCCGCGTCCTCGTCTCCCTCCTCCCGGCAGACACGGCCCAGCAGGACGAATCCGTCGTCGCGTCCCCAACGCGGAAGCGCGTCTTCCAGCATGCGTCGGCCGCGGGCGGCCTCCGTGGGGTCCTGCCTCCGCTTGAGCTTCCAGAGCGTGTATCCGAGGTAGACCCGGAACTCCGCCTGCTCGGGGACCTTGCGGGCCGCCTCCTCGAAGCAGGGGAAGGCCTTGACCACCTGGCCGGCGTGAAAAAACGTCATGCCCCTACGGAAAAGAGCTTCCATCGAGAGGATCTCCTGGACCCTCTCCGTCGCCAGCTCGTCCTCGCTCTTCCTCCCATGGACCACCCGATCGAGGTAGGCCTGGCGGCAGGGCTCGTCACGGAAACACTCCCATGCCTCCCGAGCCCGGTCGAAGGCCGTCGAGGCACGGGCCACGAGGTCCGCATCCGACGCCGTCATCCGGTCCGGGTGCAGGATGCGGGCAATGGAGAAGTAGGCCTTCTGGAAGTCGTCCTCTGTACTGTCCCAGGCAAGGCCGAGCACCTCGTGATGGGTCTCGGCCTGCTCGATGCGATGGATCTCCGAGCGGATGGCGGCCTCGGCCGGGTCCATGGCAGGTGGCTGGGTGGCCCGGGAGATGCCGCTGGCGATGAGCCGCGCCAGGCGTTCGTCCACCTCGTCCCTGGACTCGGTGGCGCCGTCCGGGACGCGCTCGGCCCGGACCTCGCCGCTCGAGGGCCGGGGAAACGCCACGAGCCCGAGGAGCGTGGCGAGGTACAGCGTGCGCAGACCGATCGCCACGTCGGGAGGCCCGAACTCGAGGGCCTCGGACAGCGGGCGGCGGCCGTCCAGCGTCTGGATCCAGGCCCGGAGCTCCAGGGGAACGGGGAGGTCCTCCTCCGTCGGCACCGTTTCGCTCACGGCCCGAGGGTCCCCCGTGCCTCCGAGCGTGAGGAGCCGCTGGGCCGTGGTGGCGTCGTCGAGCCCCCGCGCGAGGCCTTCGAACAGGGCCTGGAGGAGATCCACGGGTTGCTCGCGACCGGGCGCGCGCCCTTCCTCCCACGTCACCCGAGGGGCGACGGCGGCCAGGGCGCCGGCCAGGCGCGCGCCGGCCTGCTCCTGGGGAAGCGCGTGGCGCGAGGGTGCAGGCATCCGCCCGGCCACGGCCATGGCCCCTTCCTTCTTCAGGTTCGAGGCCGTCTGCACGAGCCGCCCGTCTCGCAGGAAGAAGGTCCGGATCCTCTGGCCGTCCCGTACGGTCAGCGCCCCGGTGGCTCGCTCCTCTCGGAGGGCGACGAGTCGCGCCTCCACGGTCGGGAGCCAGGGCCCCTCGGCTGGGGGCATGCGGCCTCCTGTGGCGTGTGGGGAGGGTTTCCATGCTTCCCCGGCGGCCCTCCGTCAAGGGCCGGGGGCAGAGACCACCGGCCCGCTTCCCTCCTCTCGGCCTCGCGGCGAGGTCCGGGTGAGACATGCGGGCCGGGCGAGCGTACGCTAATCCGGAGATCCTGGAGACCTTCCGCCATGATGCGCGTGGATCCGCAGAACCCTCGTGCCGTGGACCTCGCCCGCCGGCTCGAGCGCCTGCTGGACCCCACCTCGCTTCCCCAGGATCTCTGCCTGGTCCTCGGGGGGGACGGCATGATGCTGAGAACCCTCCGGGACCTGGACCCCCGGTTGGTGTTCCTGGGGCTCAACTGCGGCCGTGTCGGCTTCCTCATGAACGACGTGACCACGGTGGAGGACGTGGCCGTGCGGCTGACCGGGGGCCTGTGGGACGTCCACACGCTGCCTCGGCTGCGCCTGTCGGCACTGCTCTTGGAGGAGGACGCACAGGGGGAGCCCCGCAGGGTCCAGGCCACGGCCCTGAACGACGTCTACGTGGAGCGCACCACCAGCCAGACCTGCCACCTCCGCCTGTGGATCGACGGCATCGCCGTCGTGGAACGCCTCGTGTGCGACGGCATCGTCGTCGCGACGGCCCTGGGAAGCACCGCCTACTCCATGTCCGCGGGCGGGCCGGCCTGCCACGCAGGGGTGCCGAGCCTGCACGTGACCCCGATCTGCGCCTTCAGCCCCCGCCTGCCCCCCATGTCGCTGCCCCTGTCCACGCGGGTGAGGATCGAGCCCCTCCACCCTCGGCGACGGCGTGTCCGGGCGGTGGCCGACGGTCTCGGCACGCCCCCGGTGGTGGACATCGAGGTGGAAGACGCGGCGAGCGATGCCCGCATCGCGTTCTTCACGGGCCACGACTTCACCGCAACGCTCTTCCGCAAGGTGCTCCGGGCCTGAATTCAGGGGGGGGCACCGACCCGCCGCCGTCGGGGTGCCGGGCGCGGAATCCCGGTCACCGGTCCGTCCAGGACCGCGACGACCTCCACGTGGGCCCGGTGGGGAAGCATGTCGTAGGGGACCAGCGAGACGGGACGGAACCCCGAGGCGACGAAGGACGCCAGGTTCCGGGACAGGGCGGTGAGGCTGCTGGACACGAACAGGAGGCGACCCGGCTCCAGCGCCCGGATGGCCTCCTCCACACCAGGATCCAGGCCCCTCCTCCCGAGGTGGACCACCACGCTGGGCGCGGTGCCTCCGAGGCGCCGGGCCACCCCGGGCACCGCCTCGCCTACCCGTCCTCCCATGAACTCGGCCTGGAGGCCGTTCAGGGAGGCCGCCGCCCGTGCGTGGAGGATCGCGTGCTCGTGCTCCTCCACGCCCAGGGCCCAGCCGGTCCGGCGGGCGGCCACGAGCGTGATCCCTCCCAGGCCACAGTCGAGGTCCAGGACCGGCCGATCCGGAGGGAGCAGGGCCTCCACGTCACGGACCAACCGGTCGGCCAGCGACGGGTTGGGCGCGAAGGCGTCCAGCGGGCCCACGAGGAGGCGCAGGCCCGCGACCTGCTCTTCTGTCGTGTCCCTCCCGAGGAGGTGGCGGGTGAGCCCTTCGGACGCACCGTCGAGCGCCGTGCTCCCTGGATCGTCGTCGAGGTGCAGGTGCACGCCGGCGAGATCGGCCAGTTCCATGGCTACGGCCTCGGCCAGCGCGCCGAGCACGGGTGCGCGGTGGGCAGCCACGAGGGTGGCCAGGATCTCCCCCGTGGCCCGGCTCTGCCGCAGGATGACGGACCGGAGGAGGCCGTCGCGTCGGCTGGGCGACCAGGGTCTGACGTCCAACGCGATCACGTGGTGCGCGAAGCCCTTCATGGCCTGCTTGAGACCCGGGGTGACCACCAGGCATCCGGGGATCGGGATCACGTCCCTCCCGTTCCGGCCTACGACCCCCAGCCGGATCCGATCCCGGTCCGACCGGCCGGCCACCAGGGCGATATGGTGCCGGAAGGCCTGGTCCCCGTCCGGGGACGCGACCATCGGAGCCGGCTCCCAGGCCTGGAGATCCACCGCCTCGAGCGCACGCCGGATCAGGTAGCGGCGCACCCGGGCCTGCCCGCCTGCGTCGAGGTGCATGATCGGGCAGCCGCCGCAGGTGCTGTACCGGTCGCAGGGCGGGTCGACCCGGCAGGGGTGCGGCGTGTCCACGGAACGCTCCCAGCGACCCAGGTCCTGGTGGGTCCCTCGGCGGAACACGTGGATCCTCGATCGCTCCCCCGGGATGCCCTGCCAGATCGCCAGGGGCTTCTCGCGGTTCGCCCTGGCCACCGCCTCGCCGTGAGGCAGCCAGTCGTCCGGGGTCACCACCTCGTCCCGCTTCCACATGGGGTGCCGCGTCTCCAGGGGGGGGGAGAGAGCGTAGCCCGCAACCCCCCCCGGGGGCAGGAGGGCGGACGGGATGCGAACAGGGTCGGAATTTTTTTTCAGGTGTAGCTCTTGACGAAACAAGACATGGTAGATTGGACGTCGCCCGCCCCAGTCCATTCCAAGGCTTCCTCGCTCTCCAGCCAGCCCCGGACACGCCATGCTTTCCCTCTCCATGGCCGAGACGCGGTCCCCTGATCCCCCTACCGGCGTCCTGGACCGGATCTCCCGCGTCCTGGACGGCGCAGGCCTCGACGTGAACCACGCCCTGTACGACGAGGCGGTGGATCTGGCCCGCCAGGGCCTGCTGGGCCCGGCGCACGATCGCATCCGCATGCTCCTCTGCCTCGACCCGGACGACGGATCGGCCCGCCTGATGCTCGCCAAGATCCTCGTGGCCCAGTGCCGGTGGTCCGAGGCCCTGGCGGCTCTGGATGCGGCGCGAGAGGCGGGTGCCCATGTCCCGCCGTCCCTCCAGGCCGAGGTGGAGACGAACCTCGACCGGGCGGATCCGGGCGGCCCGGTGCGCGTCCCCACCCGGGACCCCTCTGAGATGCGGAGCATGCGGGACGAGACCCGGCGCCTGCGTACCGAGAACACGCGCCTGTTGCGCGATCGGAGCCGTCTCAAGAGTCGCGTGGGCGTCTGGTCCACCGCCACCGCGATCCTGGCGGGCGTGTGCATCGTACTGCTCGCCTGCCTCTGGGCCGGAGCGGGCAGCGAGACGCCCGAGGCCGCGCCCGCCCTCACGGCGGCCGACGAGACGCCGTCCACCCGTGCAGCCCCGCTTCCCGAGGCCCCACGCGCGGTGGGCGATCTCGAGCCCGCGCCTGCCCCTGTGCGGCGGCACGTCGTGCAGGAGGGGGACACCCTCTACGCGCTCGCTGCCCGGTACTACGGAAACCCGTCGAAGTGGGAGCAGATCCGAGCCGCCAACCGGGACAAGGTGCGCCGGGGTGCCGGTCTGAGGCTCGGAGACGATCTGGTGATTCCGTAGTGCGTCGGCGTCAGAAAGAGATTTTCCCCTCCTTGCGCAGCTTCTCCATGGCCTCCAGGCGCCGCTTGGCGCTCTTCTGCTTGGCGACGTCGTACGACTGCTGGAACAGGGCGTAGGCCTTGGCGTAGTCCTTCTTCCGGTACCAGTACCCGCCCTGCCGGTAGAGCGCCTGACCCCGGTAGGTGGGCATGAGGTCGAACGACAGGTACCGGTCCATCTCCGCGATGGCCTCGTCGAGCCGCCGGGTTCGGCTGTAGACCGACGAGAGGTAGAAGTGCGACCGCTCGTTGGTGGGGGCGTCCTCCAGGATCTCCTTCAGGACCTCCTCGGCCTTGTCGTAGTGCCTCATGTAGGTGTAGATCCGGGCGGTCACGAGGTTGTTGATGACGTTGTCCGGGTAGGCTCTCCGCGACTGGAGGGCGCTCCCAAGGGCCCTTTTCAGGTCCCGCTCCTCGATGAAGGTGAAGGTGAGCGCGAGGGTGGTGGGCGGCCCCACGAAGATGCTCTCGACCTCGGCCTTCTGCATCTGGGCGATGCCCTCGGCCCTCTTGTCCCCGAAGTCCGGCAGGAGGCTCGAGTTGAGCGTGACCACGCTGCGCCAGTAGCTGTAGAGCCCGTCGCCGAGCAGCAGGTCCGGAAAGTCGGGGGCGGCGTCCCTGGTCTTGCCCAGCGTGCGCAACGCCTCGTACCCCCGGGTCAAGGCGGGGACGAAGTCCCCCTTGCGCGTGGCGTGGATCGCCTCGATGCCCAGCACTCCGCCCAGCAGGAAGTACTCCCACGCCTCTTCGCCCGGGACGTCGAGGGCCGCGTCCAGTCGGTCCTTGGCGAGCTTGAAGCTGGTCTGCCACTGCGCCTCGTACTTGAAGTCGAAGTTCTCCAGCATCAGGGCCTGCCAGAGGAGCCCGTTTCCCACCGGCCCGACCGCCTGGGTCGGGTACTGGGTGGTCATCCTGTCGAAATGCTCCTTGGCCGCTTTGTAGTTGCGTTGGTAGATGAGCTCCAGACCCTGGCGGGCGTCGTCCACGAAGGCAGGCTCGAGCCCGAGCATCCCAGCCCCGATGTAGGTGAGGTTCTTGTAGGGACGCTCCGCCATGGCCGCAACCTCCTGCTCGCCCACCACGGAGACCCCGGGCGTGGTGAGCGGCGGTGGTCGCTTACCGGTGACGCTGTCTTCGTCCACGTCCTCGGACTCGACATCCCCGCGACGGGACGTCTTCTTCTCGAGGGCCGCCGCGTTGTGCGGGACGGCCGCGAGGAGGCCAAGGAGAGCCAGGATCGATGCGCGGTTCATGGGGTCCCTCCAGGCAGGATCCGTGCCCTCCGGGCCACGGCGTCGAGGATGTCGTCCTCTACGCGCACGTCCAGGAATCGATCGGCCTCCTGGACGCCCGTAGGGCTGGTGACGTTGATCTCTGTGAGCATGCCATCGATGATGTCGAGCCCGACGAACACGAAACCGGCTTCCTTCATGGCCGGCCCGACCGCGGCGCAGATGGCCCGGTCGCGTTCGTCGAGGTCGCACGGCACCGCACGCCCGCCCACGTGCAGGTTGGCCCGGTGATCCCCCGGCACGGGGACACGGAGGAACCACCCCTTCGGATCGCCTTCCACCAGGAGGACGCGCTTGTCCCCCCGTCCCGCACCGGACAACTGGCGCTGGACGAGGACGTGGCGGCAGCCCTGGTCCGTGAGGATCTCCAGGAGGGCGGGCAGGTTGGGATCCTGGGACGAGGTGAGGAGGACGCCTTGCCCGCCACACCCGTTCCACGGCTTGAGAACGGCTTTCTCGAAGTCCTCCACCACGGCTCTGATCCACCGGGGGTCCGCGGCCACCACCGTATCCACGGCGAGGTGCGGCCACCTGAGCGCGAGGAGTTTCTCATTGCCGAGCGCCACCTGGGCGGGGTCGTTCACCACGAGGGTGTGGGGCCGCGCCCGGTCGAGGAGGAGGAGGGCGAACAGGTAACCCTCGTCGAAGGGAGGATCCTTCCGCATCCACGCCACGTCCCAGTCCGACAGCGCTCGGTCCGAGGCCGGGCCGGGTACCAGGTGGGGGGGTGCATCCGACAGGGCGATGGACCGGGCCGTGGCCTCCAGCCCCCGTCCGGTGAGCCTCAAGTCGGTCGGTTCGCAGGCGTCCACAGACCATCCGCGAGCCTGGCAGGCTCGCATGAGCATCCACGTCGTGTCGGTACGCACGTCGATGCGGTCGAGCGGATCCATGACGAACAGGGAGCGCATGGAGAATCCCGGTGCCTCCATCCGCTATCCGAGCGCGAGGCTCGGTGTTCCTACTTCCCGATGCAGAACCGCGCGAACAGGGTGTCGAGGACGTCCTCGCGGACGTTCCGGCCGTCGACCGCTCCCAGGTGATCCAGAGCCTCCAGCACCTCCTCGGCGGCCACCGCGGGGCCGGCGTCCCCATTCCACGCCGCCAGGGCGGCTTCGAGATTGCGGGCGACCGCGGACAGCAGCGCCTGCTGCCGGGCGCTCGCAAGCCACGGGCCGGCCGGATCCTCCCCCACGAGTGCATCTTGGAGCGCGGCCTTCAAAGCGTCGATCCCCCGGCCGTCGAGCGCGCAGGTGGGCAGCAGGTCGAGGCCCGACAGGCTGAACCTCGCACCGGCACGATCCGCGTGGTTGCCCACCAGGATCCTCGGCCGCCCCTCGCTGTGCGCCAGGGATGCGGCCACCTCGGGCCGATCGAGGCGGTGAGCCGGCAGGACCACCACGAGGAGATCCGCGTCTTCGAGGGCTTCGTCCCTCAGCGCCTGCCCTCGGGCCTCCAGGGGGCTGCCCGCCCTGCCCTGCCCTGCGGTGTCGAGGAGCGTGACCTCCACGCCGGCGACGTCCAGGGTGGCCTCCAGCACGTCCCGGGTGGTCCCGGGGGCCGGATCCACGAGCGCCCGGGTCCTCCCGAGCAGGGCATTGAAGAGGCTGGACTTGCCCGCGTTCACGGGCCCGACCAGGCCCACGCGCGCCCCGTGCACCGAGGCCTGCCCCGTCCGCGTGGTCTCGGCAGTGGCCCGGATCTCGCGAGCCAGCGCGGCCAGCGCCTCGCCCACGGACCCGGGTGTGGCCTCCTCGGGGAAGTCCAGCGAGGCCTCGATCTCGGCACCCAGATCCAGGATGCGGCGGCGTACCGCCTCGATCCAGTCCGCCACCTCGCCTGAGAGCCCCCGGATCGCCAGCGCCGCGCCTCGGGGCGTGCGCGCCTCGATGGCCTGGAGCACGGCCTCGGCGCGGGTGAGGTCCAGGCGCCCGTGGAGGAACGCCCGTCGGGTGAACTCCCCGGGCTCGGCGAGACGGGCTCCGGCATCGGTGCAGGCCGACACGAGCCGGCGCACGATCACGGGGTTGCCGTGGCAGGAGACCTCCGCCATGTCCTCCCCGGTGTAGGTGTGCGGACCGGGCAGCCACAGGACGATTCCCTCGTCGAAGGGTCCGGCGGCATCCTGGAGCCGGACGTGGACGGCCCTGCGGTCCGCCGGCTGCCGCCCGCACAGCCGCTGTACGATGTCCGCACTCCCAGGCCCCGAAACACGGATCCAGGCCACAGCCGACCGCCCCCGCGGCGTGGCGGGGGCGACGATGGTGTCGTCCCGAGGCGGCGCGGTCAGGCGTCCGTCCCCTCGGGCGTCGCGGTGGGCTTGCGCAGGATCCGGACCTGCTTGTAGCTGCCCTCGCCGACGGATTCCGTGCCGAGTCCTTCGTAAGTGGCCACGGCGACGTGCACGATGCGTCGCTCGAAGGAGTTGAGCTCCTTGCGGATCAGTTCGGCATCGCCGCTCTCGAGGACCTTGCGGGCGAGCTTGTGGGCGAGGTGCTCGATCTCCTTCTGCTTCCGGGTGCGATCGAGGGTCTCCTCACCCCCCATGGAGTGCCCGTGGCGTTCCGGGTCGTCCTGCCTGCGGCGATCCCCCTCGCGGCGATCGGACCGCCCGCGGCCCCCCATGGAGCGCCCGCGGCGTTCCGGGTCGTCCTGCCTGCGGCGATCCCCCTCGCGGCGATCGGACCGCCCGCGGCCGGACCGGGGTTCGTCGCGATCCCTGCGTTCGCGCTCGTCCACCACGTCCAGGCGGAACCGGAAGCCGGGGTGCGCCGACCCGAGCGTGGCCTCGAGCAGCGTGCGCACCGCGTCCAGGGTGGCACCGGCGCGTCCCACCAGCCGTGCGGCCTGGTCCGTGCGGATCCGGCCCACCACCTCTCCATCGGACACGCGCGTCTCCACCGAGCCTCCGAACCCCATTTCGGACAGGAGGGTCTCGATCCACGTGCGGGCGTCCTGGGAGGCCTGGACGAGGCCCTTCTCCTTGGGCCACACCCAGACCTTCACGCTGTCCACCCCGATGCTGCGACCGTCTGCGCTGCGGAAGTGCTGGAGATCGATGCGGTGATCCACCTCGGCTTCGTGCAGCCCGATCCGGGTCGCAGCCGCGGCGATGGCGGCCGCCAGGTTGGGTCCGACCCCGGCTACGGCGTCCTTGCGAGGCTTCTGTTCGGTCATGCTTTGACTCCCTTCGCAGCTCTGTCAGGCTGGCTTCGGTGCCGGGCGTCCGCCCCGGTTGATGAACCACTGTTGGAGGATGGAGAGCACGCTGTTCACGACGATGTAGATGCCGAGTCCCGAGGGGAACCCGAACATGAAGAAGACGAAGATGAGGGGCATCCAGCGCATCATCTTGGCCTGGGTGGGGTCCATGCCGGTCATGGGCGTCATCTTCTGCTGGAGGAACATCAGGACGCCCACGAGGATGGGCAGGACGGCGTAGGGATCCGAGGTCGTCAGATCGCGCCAGACCAGGAACCGTGAGTGGTAGAGGTCCACGCTGTAGAGCAGGACGTTGTAGAGCGCGATCCAGACCGGAAGCTGGATGAGCATCGGCAGGCATCCACCGAGCGGGTTGACCTTGTGCTCCTTGAAGAGCTTCATGGTCTCCTGGGTCTGCAGGTCCCGGTCGTCCTTGTACTTCTCCTTGATCGCGGTGAGGAGCGGCTGGATGCGCTGCATCGTGCGAGACGATCGCATCGACGACTGGGTGAGAGGGTAGAAGGCCAGCTTCACGAAGACCGTCAGGGCGATGATGGACAGGCCCCAGTTCTTCAGGACCGTCTGGAAGGCCTGCATGAGCCACAACAGGATGCGGGCGAAGAAGCCGAACCAGCCGAACTGGACCGAACGATCGAGGTCGTGCCCGATCTTCGCGAGGAGCTTGTGGCTCTTGGGGCCACAGTACACGTCGAACGCGATCTCCCTGGCCTGTCCGGGCGCCAGGGTCACGTCCTGGGCCACGAGGTACACGCCCGCGTGGTCCTCGGACTGTGCGTACGCCGTGAGCGTGCCCCACGCAGGATCTTCGGGGATCAGCGCAGCCAGGAAGTACCGGCTGCCGCTCCCGATCCAGGACACGGGGCCTGGACGGATCACGGGAGTACCCAGGATGTCCTTGATCTTGTCCTCGGTCTCGAGGGACCCGTCCACCACGGAGGCCGGTCGGGACACGTTCGCGTAGCGGGACGCGGTCCCCTCGACGTGGTCGGCCACGCCCACCCAGAGGGGCCCGGTCAGAGGGGACGTGGCGGTGTTCTCGAAGCGCACCACGAGCCGTCCGAGATAGGGCTCGGTGGAGGGGTTCCAGGTCTTGACGATTCTGAGCCCGACCGGTGTGACGCGCTGGAAGACGGCCTGGTTCTCTCCGGTCTCGCTCGCCACGTAGTCGCCGTCCCGGAATCCGGTTTCCATGCCGCCGGCCAGTCCCATGGCCCCCGCGGCGCTCAACGCCCGTGCGGGTTCCGCGGACTGCTCGTAGGGATGCCAGGCCTCAGTTGTGCGTCCGCGGATCCGGTCCCAGATCCACCCATAGAGGGTGTGGACCTCGGTGGAGGACGGGTAGTCGGGCAGTTCGAGTCCGCGGATCACCCCGCCCCGCGTGGTCCACTCACCGTTCCATCCTTGGGCCTGGAAGGCCCCCTTCTCTTCCGGCAGCACAGGGGTGGGCGCTTCGGCGACGGCCGGTTCGGCGACGGCCGGTTCGGTGAGGCCCTCGCTCGGAGGCGTGAGGGGTCCCTCGGGAGCCTCGGCGCTGGCCTCGGGCGAGGGTTCGGGTGTCGGAGCGGGCGGCTTGGGGGCGAGCCAGGACGACCAGATCCAGAACACCGCCAGGCTCAAGAGGATGGCGACGATCGCCCGCGTCTCGTTGCCGGTACTGCCGGTTTCGTTCACGGGGCACCTCTCGGGGGTTCAGGGGCGGCCAGGATCTGGCGGGGAGGTACCGGGTCGAAGCCTCCAGGGTGGAAGGGATGACATCTGAGAACGCGGCGGATGGCCAGCCAGAGTCCTCGGATCGGTCCGTGCACCTGGAGGGCCTCCACGGCGTAGCGAGAGCAGGTCGGGTAGAACCGGCACACGGGCGGCATCCAGCAGGACACCGCCTGCCAGGCGCGGATCAGGGCCACGAGAAGGCGGGTCACGATCCTGCCTCCCCGATACGCGCAAACCCTCGTCGGATCGTGTCCGCGATCCCCTGCGCGCCGGCCTCTAAAGCGCGGGGCGAGGCGATGACCACCACGTCCCACGTCCCGGCGAGTCCGGAAAGATCCCGGCGCACGGCCTCGCGGATCCAGCGTTTCACTCGGTTCCTCTCCACCGCGCCACCCACGGCGCGCCCGACGGACAGGCCCACACGGCTCGAGGCCGCCGCACCCGGTGCGGCCACCAGGGTGAGGCAGCCGGTTCGGAAGCGCCGTCCATGGTCGTGGACCCTGTGGAAGTCGGTGGAGGCCCTCAACCGGGCAGAGCGCGGGTAGGCCGCGCCGACCCGGCCTACCTCTCCTTGCTGGGGATGGTGGGCACGAGGCGCTTGCGGCCCTTGGCCCGCCTCCGAGAGAGGATCTTCCGCCCGCCGACCGTGCTCATCCTGGCACGAAAGCCGTGGCATCGCTTCCGCTTCAACTTGCTGGGCTGGTAGGTGCGCTTCACGGGATCCTCCTCGGGGTGCGCGCCGTCCGGGAGGGGACGGCGCGACGCCGCCCCGGAAGGAATGGAAGGGGAAGGAGGGTACCGAACCGGTACCGGCTCCGTCCCGCACGAGGAGGCGCCTCTATCGCCCCGTTGGACTGCGGTCAAGTCCCGTCCCTCCCGCGTACCCGCCTCCCGCACCGTGCCTGCCCGCTCACCCCCGGGCCGTTCGGGACTCCGGCCGATCGAGACGATCGAGATAGGATGCTTCCAAGTATCTCCTTCCTGAAAACACCCGGGATCCCCCTTGTCGGATCGGAAGGGCCCGGGTAGCGTGGCAGCCTGCGACGGACTCCCCTGGATCCCGATCCGCCTGGCCCCCTGGCCGGACGGGGGGAGGCGTGTCGCCGGTCAGGCAGGCATGCAGGACACCTCTTCCGCCATCTGGAGCCAGGTCAAGACCCTCCTGTCCGAGGAGATCAGCCCCTCGAACCTGGACATCTGGCTCGGTGAGGTCGCCTTGAAGGCCGTGCGCGACGGCGAGGCTCTCCTCGAGGTCCCGAACCGGTACTACGGAGACTGGATCCTCGACAACTACCAGGCGCCCCTGGCCCGGGCCTTCGGACGCATCCTCGGGCGGGTGGTCACCGTCCGAGTCGTGGAGAACGATGGCCGGAAGGCCTCCGCCGAGACCGAGGAGGGCAGCGTCCCCAGCCGCAAGGGGGGAGCGGACACCACGCACACGTTCGGCTGGAAGGGTCGCCCGAACCCAGAGAAGCGCTTCGACAACTTCGTCGTCGGGCCCTGCAACGACTTCGCCCACGGGGCGGCGCAGGCCGTCTCGGACTTCCCGGGCGGGGTCTACAACCCGCTCTTCATGTTCGGCGGATCCGGCCTCGGGAAAACCCACCTCCTGCATGCCGTGGGCAACGCCATCCTCCGCTCCACGCCCGGCGCGCGCGTGGTCTACGTGACGGCCGAGCAGTTCATGACGGACATGGTCTCGGCTTTGCGCTTCAACCGCATGCCGGAGTTCCGGGAGCGCTACCGCAACCAGGCCGACATCCTGCTCGTGGACGACGTGCAGTTCCTCGGGGGCAAGCGCGGCACCCAGGACGAGTTCTTCCACACGTTCGAGTCGTTGCTCAACTCCGGGCGACAGATCGTGATGACCGCGGACATGCTGCCCCGGGACATCGAGGGGCTCGAGGATCGGCTGAAGACCCGCTTCGCGAGTGGCTTGAACGCGGACCTCATGCCCCCGGACCTCGAGACCATGCTCGCGATCCTGCACAAGAAATCCGAGGAACTCGGCCTCAAGGTGCCGCACGACGCAGCGCTCTACATCGCCACCGGCGTCGGACAGAACATCCGGGAACTCGAGGGAGCGCTCAAGCTGCTCTCTGCGCTCATGGCGATGTACAACGAGCCCCTCACGCACGAGACGGTGGTCCGTCGCCTCCCTCACCTCAAGGCCCCCGAGCGTCCCGTGGTGACCCCGGACCTGGTCTTGCGGACCGTGGCACGCATCCACAACGTCAAGGTGGAGGATCTGAAGGGGCCCTCCCACCAGAAGAGCCTGGTGAGGCCCCGCCACCTGGCCATCTTCCTCATCCGAGAGCACACGGAGTTGTCGTTTCCGGACATCGGACGCTTCATGGGCGGTCGGGACTCCTCCACCGTCCAGTACGCCTGCCGAAAGATGGCCGAGATGCGGAGGAAGGATCCGGACGTGGCCGCCATCCTCGATCTGCTGGAGAAGAATCTCAAGTCGTAGCCCGGCACCGTCAACCCCTCCTGCGGAGGATCCGGTGGAAGAGACGGTGCAGGCCAGGTGGACGTCCAGTGGACGTCCGATGGGGATCCGGCCCCTGGGTGTGTCCGCTCTCGTATTCCATCGGGTCTCCACCGTCCTCCCCCGTGTTCCTCCACAGGCTCGTCTCTGGTCATCTGGCCTTCCACCTGTGTCTTCGGGTTTTCCCCCGTCTTCCTCTCCCCTGGATCCACCACGGTGTGGATCCATCTTGGAATCCTCCAGGTGGATCCAGGCGCACACGTCCCCCCTTCCACCTTCTTGAGCCCTCCCGCAGGGGCCTCGCCCCGGCTATTGGAGGACGTCTCCGAGGAGTCGAACATGGATCTCCACATCACCCAGGATGAGTTCGTCCGGGCCATGGCCTCGGTGCAGGGCGTCGTGGAACGGCGAAGCACGCACCAGGTCCTGTCCAATGCCCTGCTCACGGCGGCGGCCGGGGAGCTCCAGGTCATGGCGACCGACTCAGAGCTCACGCTGGTGTCTCGCCACGTGGCCCAGGTGTCCCGGGAGGGCATGGCTTCCATCCACGCGGCGCACCTCTTCCAGGTCGCCCGGAACCTTCCCACCGGACCGGTCCATCTCGTCCTGGAGAACCAGCATCTCGTGGTGGACGCTCCTCCTGCCCACTACCGGATCCTGGGGCTCCCGCCCGAGGACTACCCGGCATTCCCGGCCATCGAGGCGGTCTCGAAGCTCGAGGTGGGATCGGAGGGCCTGAAGCGCCTGGTGGACGAGACCGTGTTCGCCATCCCCCTGGACGACCAGCGCTACGGGCTGAACGGCGGCCATCTCGAGAGCGTGGAGAGCCCGGACGGCGAGAGCCGGGTACGCCTCGTGACCACCGACGGAAGCAGGCTCTGCTACTCGGAGACGCCCTACAGCGGGACCTTCGGGATGGGACGGCACATGCTCCTGCCCCGCAAGGCCCTCGTGGAACTCCGCAAGATGCTCGATCGACCTGAGGAGAAGGTGGAGATCGCCTTCGGGGAGCGAGCCGCCACCTTCACGATGGGCACGGCCATCCTCCACACGCGCCTCGTGGACGGGGAGTTCCCCGCCTACCGGAGCGTCCTGCCCAAGACCCACCTGAGGAGACTGGAGGTCGACAGGATCGCCCTCTTGGAGGCGTTCCGGCGCGTGTCCTTGGAGGCGGTGGACCAGTCCAACACGGTGCGGATCCAGGTCCAGCCCGAACAACTCCTGATCTCCGCGCGCTCGGTGGACCACGGAGAGGCCAACCACCCGGTGCCCATCACGCTCGAGGGCGAGCCCATCCTCATGGGCTTCAACGTACGCTTCTTCCTGGACGTAGTCTCCTGCATGACCGACGAGGCCCTGGTCGCCGAGCTGGGAGAAGCCCTCTCCCCCTGCGTGGTCCGTCCACGGGACCGGGACGACGCGCTCTTCATCGTGATGCCCATCCGTCTCGAGTAGCTTCGTTTCGACGTGCGCCTCCAGCGCCTCGCGATCTCGGGCTGGCGGAACCTCGCGCCGGCAGAGGTTCGACTGTCGCCCGGGCTCGTGGTGCTGTGGGGTGAGAACGGCGCGGGAAAGACCAACCTGCTGGAGGCCGCGGCGGTCCTGTGCACGCTGCGTTCGTTTCGATCCAATGCGTGGAACGAAGTCGTGTCCTGGGAGAGGATGGAGGCCTCGGTGGCTGGGAGCGTCGAAGGTCCGTCGGAGGAGCTCCGGGTGCGCGTGGAGGCGGGCCGTCGCACCGGTCCAACCGCCCTGGCCCGTTCGGCCGCCATGCGACACGTCCTCCTGGGCGGACGGGAGATCCACGATCTGGAACGCTGGTTCCGGATCTTGAGGGCCGTGGTGTTCACCCCCGACGACACGGGGATGGTCCGGGGAGGACCGGAACGCCGCAGGCAGTTTCTGGATCGCGCCGCGTTCAACGCCCACCCCAGCCACCTGGACCACGTTCGGGCCTGGCGACGCGCCCAGGCCCAGAAGTCGGCCCTGCTTAGGACCGGGACACCGGATCGACGCCTGCTCGAAACCTGGAACGAGGCCCTGGTGCGGACCGGCGTACCGGTGGCGCGGGGTCGGGCGCGGGCGGCCCGGGATCTCGCGGCTCCGCTGTCCTCGGTCCACGAGGATCTCGCCCAGGGGACCCCGGCCACCGTGCACTACCGGTGCGCCCTGGGAAATGGCCCGGACCTGGAGGGATCCTACCATCGGCTCCTGGAGGAGGTCCGGGAAGAGGAGATCCGACGCGGGATCCCCCTCGCGGGAATCCAGCGGGACGATCTCGACATCCGCATCGGCGTCTCGGGATCCATGCGGTCCGCGCGCACCTGGGGCTCCCAGGGCCAGGTCCGGACGCTGGCCCTGGCCCTGCGCCTGGCGGAGCTCGCGGTCGCAGGGATCGGTGGCGACCCGCCCCTCCTGCTCCTCGACGACCTGTCCAGCGAGGTGGACGATGGACGCCTGGCGCGCCTCGTCGCCCTCCTCGACCGGCTCTCGGGACAGGTGATCGTCACCACCACGGATCCCGGGCCCCTGATCCGCCACGCCCGAGGGAGCGTGCAGGACCTCAAGGTGCAGGCGGGAACGGTGGACCCGGACGGTGCGACAGGTTAGAAAATCCGGACCGATCGGCAGCATTCCGCCGTCCGATGTGGGTTGAGGAAGCCGATCCGTGGACGACCGGGGTACCCCGTCCATCCGGGCCTACGACGCCTCCAGCATCCAGGTGCTGGAGGGACTCGACGCCGTCCGGAAACGACCGGCCATGTACATCGGCACCACGTCGAGCCGTGGACTGCACCACCTCGTGCACGAGGTGGTGGACAACGCCATCGACGAGGCCCTGGCCGGCTTCTGCGAACGGATCGAGGTGGAGATCCATACCGACGGCAGTTGCTCGGTCACGGACAACGGTCGGGGCATCCCGGTGGGCATGCATCCCAGCGAAGGGAGGACCGCGGCGGAGGTCGTCATGACCACGCTGCACGCCGGGGGGAAGTTCGATGCGAGCTCGTACAAGGTGTCCGGAGGCCTGCACGGGGTGGGCGTCTCCTGCGTCAATGCCCTCTCGGTATGGCTGGAGATGGACATCTGGCGGGAGGGGTACCACTGGCGGCAGCGCTACCGGCGGGGCGTGCCCGAGACGCCGCTCACGCGGGAGGAACCCTCCGAGCGGCACGGGACGCGGATCCGGTTCCACCCCGACCCAGAGATCTTCCAGGAGACGCTCGAGTTCGAGGCCGAACGGCTCGCCACCCGCCTCAGGGAGCTGGCGTTCCTCAACCCGGGCCTCGTCATCGTCCTCATGGACCACCGGGACGGCACCGAGGAGACCCACGCCTACGAGGGCGGGCTCGCCTCCTTCGTGGAGCACCTGAACCGAGGCCGCTCCGCTCTGCACCCCACCCCGATCGTGATCCGGTCCAGGCGGGACACCCTGGAGGTGGACATCGCCCTCCAGTGGACCACGGCCTACAACGAAATCCTGTATTCCTTCGCCAACAACATCAATACGGTGGAGGGAGGCACCCACGTCAGTGGGCTGAAGGCCGCGCTCACCCGCACGGTGAACCTGTACGCCCAGCAGGAAGGCCTGCTCAAGGACCTGAAGGGCGAGTCCATCTCCGGAGAGGACATCCGGGAGGGCTTGACGGCCGTCCTCTCCATCCGGATCCAGGATCCCCAGTTCGAGGGTCAGACCAAGACCAAGCTGGGCAACTCCGATGCCAAGGGGATCGTGGAGAGCATCGCCAGCGATCACCTCCAAGCCAGCTTCCTGGAGAACCCCCAGGTGGCTCGGACGGTGGTGAAACGGGCCCTGGACGCGGCACTCGTGCGAGAGGCCGCCCGCAAGGCGCGGGATCTGGCCCGTCGGAAGACCGCGCTCGAAGGCAGCAACCTGCCCGGAAAGCTGGCCGACTGCCAGGAGCGGGACGCCTCCAAGTGCGAGCTGTTCCTGGTGGAGGGGGACAGCGCCGGCGGCAGCGCGAAGCAGGGCCGGGACCGTCGTGTCCAGGCCATCCTGCCTCTTCGGGGCAAGATCATCAACGTCGAGAAGTCCGGCCTGGAGAAGATGCTCTCCAACGTAGAGGTCCGCACGATCATCTCGGCACTCGGAACGGGCATCGGCACCGAGTTCGATCCGGAGAAGCTACGGTATCATCGCATCATCATCATGACCGACGCCGACGTGGACGGCAGCCACATCCGGACGCTGCTGCTCACCTTCTTCTACCGGCAGATGCCCGAGCTGGTGCAGCGGGGCCACGTCCACATCGCCCAGCCTCCGCTCTACCGGGTCAAGAGAGGCCGTCGCGAGACGTACCTGAAGGACGACCGGGCGCTCGAGGCCTTCCTCCTGAAGGAGGGTCTCGAGAACGTCGTCATCCAAACGGCGGCCGGTGCGATCGAGGGCAGCGCCGTGGTCCCGGTGGTGGAGGCCCTCAACCGGTACGCCGAGCACCTCCACCTGCTGGAGCGCCGTGTTCCTCCCGAGATCCTGGACGCCTGGATCGCCGTGGGAGGGCTCCGTCCCGGCGCCGACGCCGCGGATCTGGCCTCCCGTGCCCGGGCGCTCGTCGCCCACGTGGAGCGCTGGCTGCCCGAGTTCTGCCCCATCTCGACCGAGCCCGAGACCGATCCCCGCACCGGGGAAGAGGCCGTCCTGGTCCGCACGGAGCACCAGGGGGTCACCCACAGCGCCGTGCTGGCCGCCGGCACCCTGGGAGGCGACGTCGACCACCTCGTCGATAGCGGAGCCTTCCTCGCGGAGCACCTGCCTCATCCCGTGCGGGTCGGGGAAGGACAGGAGACCGGATCCTGGGTCCGGCTCCAGGCCGAGGTCATGCGGGCCGCCGAACGAGGTTGCGACGTCCAGCGCTACAAGGGGCTCGGGGAGATGAACCCCGATCAACTCTGGAACACCACCATGGACCCGGCCCGCCGCACCCTGGTGCAGATCCGCGTGGACGATCCGAGCGAGGCCGAACGGATCTTCGAAACCCTCATGGGGGATGCGGTGGAGCCCCGGCGCGCCTTCATCACCCGCAACGCCCTGTCGGTCCGGAACCTGGACATCTGACGTGCGTGTCCGAGACGTCCTGGACGCCCGCCTCCTGTTCGTGACCGGCAAGGGAGGCACGGGAAAGACCACGGTGGCGCTGGCGCTGGCGCGTCTGGCCGCCTCCGAGGGCCGACGGGTGGTCCTCGTGGAGGTGGACAGCCACCGGCCTACCCTCGCGTCCTGGCTGGACCTCGAGACCGCCTACGGTCCGGTCCCCGCCGGTCCGGGCCTGGACGTGGCCAACGTCACCTGGTTGGACGCCCTGGTGGACTGGCTGACCGGGATCGTCCCGGTCCAACGCATCGTCCGCCTCATCCTCACGAACCGCATGGTCCACCTCTTCCTGGACGTGACACCCGGCTCCCGGGAGGTGGTGCTGCTCGCGCGCATCGAGGCCCTGCTCGGGTCCTACGACCAGGTCGTGGTGGATCTCCCGGCGGCGGGTCACGCGGTCTCCTTCCTCAAGGTGCCCCAGCAGTCCGCGAGCCTCTTCCCCTCGGGTCCCTTGAGGCGCACGCTCGACGGCCTCGTCCTGCTCCTCTCCCGTCCGGACACCCAGGTCGTGCTCACCGCGCTTCCGGAGGAAATGGTGGTCAACGAGACGGTGGAGACCTGGGTCCGGCTCACCGGGTTCCGCCCCTCTCTGGCACTGCCGCTGGTGGTGCTCAACAAGGCCCTTCCCCCCGACCCGGACCCCCAGTGGCGGGCGGACGTGCGGCGGGTGGCCGCACGGCACAAAGCGAGCCATCCCGCGGGCGCGGTCCTGCAGGCGGGTTTGTGGGAGGCGGAACGCGAGGAGTTGACGGCAGACGCGCTCGACCGCCTCTCTCGAGAGATCCGGGCCCGGGTGGTGCTCGTGCCGCTGGTCGACGAACTCCCCGGCCCGCTGGAGCGCGTCGGGCACGTGGAGGCGGTCCTCGGCGCCGCCCTGTCGGATCCATGACCGCGTCCGGCCTGGCCGATCTCCTCCTGGAGCGCCGCGTGATCGTGTGCGTCGGCTCCGGAGGGGTCGGCAAGACCACGCTCGCCGCCTCCCTCGGGATCGAGGCCGCCCGGCTGGGGCGCAGGGTCCTGGTCCTGACCATCGATCCGGCCCGCCGGCTCGCGGATGCGCTGGGCCTGCCCTCCTTCGGCAACGAGGTGCGCCGGGTCGACGTCCGCGGCGCCCTGCCCGAGGGGCACCTGGATGCGATGATGCTGGACACCAGAGCCACGTTCGACGATCTCATCCGCCGGCTGGCGCCCGACGAGGTCCGACGGCGCGAGATCCTCGAGAACCAGGTCTACCGGCTCGTGTCCGACTCGTTCGGGTCCAGCCAGGAGTACATGGCCACCGAGAAGCTGTACGACGTGGTCGCGACGGGTCGGTACGACCTGGTCGTGCTCGACACCCCACCGGTCAAGAACGCCCTCGAGTTCCTGGACGCCCCGGGCCGACTGGCGCGGTTCCTGGACCGGCGGATCGTGAAGTGGTTCCTGACCCCCTACGACGAGAACCGGGTGTTCGGGCGCGTCCTGATCGGGACCTCCGGCGTGGTCTTCCGGCTTTTGGGCGTCATCTTCGGGCGGGAGTTCCTCGGCGAGCTGTCTCGTTTCTTCATCGCGTTCCGGGACATGTACGATGGCTTTCGCGAGCGCCACGAGGCCGTGACCCGGATCTTCGAAGACCAGGCCACCGCGTTCCTGGTCGTCAGCGCTCCCACCGAGGCCTCGGTGGACGTGGCGACCTTCTTCCGCGAGGAGCTCCTGGCACGCCGCCTGGTCCTGGGAGGCTTTCTGGTCAACCAGGTCCACGGCTGGGGCCCGGAGGTCGAGGACCCAGCCGACATCCTGGAGCCTCTCCTCACGAACCTGCCCGAGGACCGCGCCCGGAGGGTCCGCTCCCGATGCGCGGTCGCCTACGGCCGCACGAAGGCCGTGGCCGCCCGGGAGGGCCCCTTGAGGGAGCGGATCCGGCGCTATGCCCATCCCGATCGGGTCTACGCCGAGATCCCTCTCCTCCCGGAGCCCGTGCGGGACCTGGAGGGCCTGGACGCCGTCATCCGGCACCTGTTCCCCGCGCATCCGGACCCGTGAGGCGCTATCCTTACGCCCGGGTGGCCCCACGACTGCCCGCGATGGAGACTGCCATGGCCCGCCTGCACCGCCTCCTGGTTCCCGCCCTGGCTGCACTCCTGGTCCCGCGCCACGCCACCGCGCAGAGCATGGCCATGGAGCCCATGAACCGCCTCCACGCCGGAGGCGTGGTGATGCAGGGACCTGCGGGCATGGGGCTGTCTCTCGGCTTCGACTCCCGCCTCACCCGTCTCATCTTCGTGGATGCGGGCGGGTTCGTCTCGCCCGTCTCCCTGCCGGCCGAGGCTTGGGACGGCCAGGGGGACGCGGTGGACGCCCTCCGCCTCCGACACGGCATCACGCTGTCGCCGGGACTGCGCGTTCCACACGCGCAGCCGGCGGCCTTCAGCTACGACGTGGTGATCCGGATGGGTGCGGCCGCGGCCTGGGTGTCGGACCTGTCGGATCCGGTGGACGACGTCGGACCTCCCTACACCACCACGGCCCTGGCGGCTGGGTTCGCGGGGGCCGATCTGAGCGTGCTCCGCGGCCCGATCGGTCTGCGCCTGGGATACCGGCAGTTCCTGTTCGTGCCCTTCGTCCTGGAGGAACTCTCGGACGTGATGGCCACGCGCCCCATGGGGCATCTCGAGGTCGTCTGGCAGTTCGGCGGAGCCCGGTGACCGGGGTCGGGGCAGCCGCACGCGGTTCCCGGCGAGGATCAGAGAGCGGCTCCGGGTGAGCAGACCAGGACGATCACGGTCGTCACCGCGTAGAGGACCACGGTGAACAGGATGGGGCGGTCCCGGTAGAGGATCTCGTCCGGAGCGGCGCCTTCTCCCCGATCCACGAGCCAGACGTACCGGAACACGCCGTACAGCACCAGGGGCAGCGTCACGAGGAGCCACTCGGTGGGGGATCCGAGCACCGTGTACAGGGCGTAGGAGAGGATGGTGCCGTTGGTCGTGATCGACTGGAAGTCCCGCAGGACCTCCGGGTTGTAGTCCGCCAGGTTGCGGCGGTGCTCCACGGCTTCGTCGCCCAGGGCGGCGATCTCGCCCCGACGCTTGTTGAAGCCCAGGAACAGCGCCCCGAAGGAGGCGCAGAGGAGCAGCCAGGGCGAGATGTACACCCCGATGGCCACGGCCCCGGCCACGGCCCGCCAGAAGAAGCCCGCCGTGAGGAACATCACGTCCAGGATCACGACGTGCTTGAAGACCATCGAGTAGGACAGGGTCGTGGCCACGTACAGGATGGCCACGAGCAGAAAGCTGGTCCCCAGCGCTGCGGAGAGGCCGAACCCGAGCGCCGCCAGCACGATCGCCTCCGCGGCGGCGGCCGGCACGGGCAGGTCCCCGCTGGCCACGGGTCGGAGGTGCTTGGTGGGGTGCTGCCGGTCCGCCTCTTGATCCCGGATGTCGTTCACCAGGTAGCCGGCGCTCGACAGGAAGCAGAAGGCCGCGAACGCGAGGAGCGACTCGGCCCAGCCCGCCAGCTCCTCGAACCGGTAGGAAAACAGGAGTGCGGGGAAGATCAGGATGTTCTTGGACCACTGGCGCGTCCGGAGCGCCCGCACCATGGACGCGAACCGACTCGGACGACGGGATTCGGGCGCAGAAGAACGCATGGGTGCATCGGCTCCTTGTCGGACGTCTCGACACGCGCTCGGAGCACGCGATCCTACCCCACCCCCGGCGCCGAGTCCTGCACGCGGGGCACCGGTGCGGTGCAGGACGTAGGGCAGCCGGCTAACCTCCGACGTACGCTACCCAGGGAGGCGCATGGCTCCCCGTCGGACCCGCACGGGCCAGTCTACGGTCGAGTACCTGCTCGCGGTGGCGGTGCTCGTCACGGCCGTCGCCCTGGGGTTCGTCGCCTTCGGCGAGGCGGCGAGGGGGATCTACCGGAACGCCCGGACCACCGCCCAGCTCCCCTACCCGTGAGGATCGCGTGTCCCAGGTCACCGTCACCGACGTGTTTTTGGCCCTCCTGCTCGCAGTGGCCGTGTTCACGGACGTACGCTCCAGCCGCATCCCCAACGCGCTGACCTTCACGGGGATGGCGGTGGGCGTGGCCTACCAGGCCCTGCAGGGGGCGTACTTCGCGGGGGTCCTCGGGATCCTGGCGGCCTTCGTCCCCGGGTTCCTGTTCTGGCGCCTGGGCCGCGCGTGGGGCGCGGGCGACGTCAAGCTCCTCATGGCCGCCGGTGCCCTGCTCGGGCCGTGGGAGGCGCTGCGCCTCGTGGTGTTCGTGATCCTCGTGTCCATCCCGTTCAGCCTCTGGAAGCTCTGGCGCATGGGCCGCCTGCGCTCCTTCTTCACCGTGGTCCGGTCGGGCATCCGGAAGGACACCGAGGGGCCGGCGCCCGTGTCCACGCCCTTCGCGGTGGCGATCGCGCTGGCGTGGATCGCCTTCCGACTCCTCCCCGACTGGTTCCACATGGGGCCCTGACATGGACGAGCGCACCCTCCTGTTGCTCCTGGCCCCGCTGGTCCTGCTCGACCTGGGCGGCAAGGTCTGGGCCCTGGTGGCGCTCTCCCGGGCTCCGCGGGTGCGGGGTCCGAAGATCGCCTGGGTGCTCGTCATCCTCTTCGTGAACCTGTTCGGCTGGGTGGCCTTCCTGCTCGCGGGCCGGGACGAGGGATGACGGCCGCCCCGGCCATCCACCTCGCCGGGCTGGTGCACCGATACGGCACCCTCGAGGTGCTTCGCGGGGTGGACCTCGAGATCCGGGGACCGGGCTGCTTCGGCTTCCTGGGCGTCAACGGCGCCGGGAAGACCACCACGTTGCGGATCCTCGTCGGCTTCCTCGAGCCCGTCGCGGGATCCGTGCGGGTGCTCGGCGAACCGGTGGACCCCGGGATGCCCGGCCTGCGGGCCCGCATGGGCTACCTCCCTCAGGAGCCGGCCTTCCACCCGTGGATGACCGGCGAGGAGGTCCTGATGCTGACCGGGGCCCTGCACGGGTTCGCCCGGCGCGAGGCCCGGCGGCGCGTGGGCGAGCTCCTCGAGCGCCTCGACCTCGCGGCGGCTGCCCGCCGTCGGGTGGGCGGGTGGTCTTCCGGCATGCGGCAGCGCCTGGGGATCGCCGGGGCGCTCTTCGCCTCGCCCGATCTCCTCCTGTTGGACGAGCCCGTGGCCGCCCTGGATCCACTCGGGCGGACCGCGGTGCTCGCGCTCTTGAAGGATCTGGGCCGCTGCTCGACGGTGTTCCTCTCCAGCCACGTCCTGGCCGATCTCGAGCGGACCTGCGACCACGTCACCATCCTCCACCAGGGTCGGATCCTGGCGAGCGAGCCGCTCGCGTCTCTGGAAGGACGCTTCTTCCAGCCGGTCTTCGAGGTCGAGGCCGGAGGGGACCCGGAAGCCCTCCGGGCCGGGCTCGCGGCCCTGCCCTCGGTGGATCTCGTGGAGGATGCCGGACCAGGGGCAACGGGGACCGAACGGGTGCGCATCTGGGCCAGAAACCGGGACGCCGCGGGCCAGGAGGTGCCCGCCCTGGTGGCCCGTCTCGGCGTCCCCTTGAGGCGCTTCGCGGCCGTGGAGCCCACGCTGGAGGAGGTGTTCGTGCGCATGGTGGACGGAGGGACCCCATGAAGGGCGCACGCCTGGGGGGACTGGGCCCCATGCTGGGCAAGGAGGTCCGCGAGGTCGTGCGCACGGGCCGGCTGGCCGTGGCGCTGGTCGCCTACCTGCTCGTCGGGCTCGGATCTCCCCTGTCGGCCAAGGCCCTGCCCTTGATCCTCGACCTCGTCCCCCCCGAGCAGATGGGCGGCATGGAGATCCTGCTCACCCAGGACCCCACCGCCACCGACGCTCTGGTCCAGTACGCCAAGAACTTCCAGGTGTTGCCCGTGCTGGCCGTGCTGCTGGTCATGGGCACCGTGTCGGGCGAACGGGCCCGGAACATCACGCCCATGCTGCTGTCCCGGCCCCTGTCCCGCCACGCCTACCTCGTGGCCAAGATCCTCGTGGCGGGAGCGCTCCACACCAGCGGCACGCTCCTCGCCGCGGCCGGATGCGCACTGTACACGGGGATCCTCTTCCATCCCGTGGACCCGGCCGGCTTCCTCGCACTGAACGGCCTCCTCCTCCTCTTCCTCGGCTCGACGGTCGCCGTGACGATCCTCGGCAGCACGGCCCTGCGGAGCACCGGCGCCGCGGCCGGGCTGGGGTTCGTCTACTACGCAGCGTGCGTCGCGCTCGCGGCGCTTCCCTCTCTCGGCCGCTGGTCTCCCGCCGGCCTGCTGGCCACGGCATCGGACCTGGTGGCCGGCCGGGTGCCGGAAGCGCCGATCGCGGGGGTGGCGATCGCGTCGGGGGTGGCCCTGGCCGCCCTGGCCCTGGCGGACC
Organism: Deltaproteobacteria bacterium; assembly: GCA_016927815.1. GTDB lineage: Bacteria > Myxococcota_A > UBA796 > UBA796 > JAFGLY01 > JAFGLY01. The sequence continues at coordinate 54,916 of JAFGLY010000168.1, forward strand.
GGATCCTCGCCCGTCGCGAGGTCTGACGTGCGGCCGAGTGCCCTCGCCCTCCTGCTCGCTGTGGGCTGCCGGCCGGATCCGTTCGTCGCGGTCGGTCCCGAGGAAGCCTGGCACGTGGTGGATCCCGAGGGGGCTCCCATCGGCGAGGCTGGGATCGCTCCTGGCGAGAACGGTGGCTGGGTGGCCTGGACCCGGGCCCACGAACGCGCGGCGCTCGTGTGGGTCCAGGCCGCGCCCGGGACCTGCGCCCGGCGCGAGCAGGTCGGGCGGACGGTCTGGGAAGCCTCGGTCGATGCGGATGCCTGGAGCTGGCGACGGGGCCTCGAACGGCGAGGCGTATCGCTGGGGGAGCCGCCCGCCGCCTGCCTGGCCGAGTTCGGCTTCCATGAGGGGGCCGGCTGGCGCACGGACCTGCTGCCCTGGCGCACGCTCCTTCCCGAACTTCCCATCGAACCAGGCGATCGGCGCACGTACCGCGTCGTGGACCTCGCCACCGGCCGCCTGCTCGACCTGTGGGTGGAGGCCCGTGAGCATCTCGACGTGATCGTCGATGGCGCACCGGTGCCCTCAGTCCGGGCCTTCGCGCACACCGCGGCCGAGGGACGGGTGCTCTGGTACACGGCGGATCGCGTCCGACTGCTGGCCGTGGAGACGCCGCTCGAGCGCGCCCGGCTCGAGCGGGAGGGCGTGGTCCTGCCGCCCGAGCCGGTGCCCGAGCCGCCGGCCGGGGTGGAGGAGATCCTCTGGGTGGTGGAGACCCCGACCCAGCGGCTGGCGGGCACCCTCGCCCGACCCCAGGACGCAAAGCGCCCGCTGCCCGTGGTCGTCCTGATCGCCGGATCCGGCGCGGTGGACCGGGACGGCGACGCAGGCGGCCTTGCCACGGGGATCCAGCGCACCCTGGCCTGGCACCTGGCCGGCCGGGGCCTGGCCGTCCTGCGGTACGACAAGCGGGGGGTGGGCGGCAGCGTGTCGTTGGGCCAGGAGCGCTCCTCGACGCTCCAGGACCTGGCCGCCGACGTCCGGACCTGGATGGACAACCTGGTGGCCCTCCCTGGACTCGATCCGCGCTGTGTCCTGCTCGTGGGGCACAGCGAGGGCGGGTACCTGGCGCCGCTCGTGGCCGGAGAGGATCCACGGGTCCGGGCCGTGGTCCTCCTGGCCGGACCGGCGAGCCGGCTCGACGAGATCATGCGGGCCCAGCTCAGGCTGCTGCTGGAGGCCCACGGAGCGGACGAGGCCACGATCGAGCGGGCCGCACGGCGCCAGGAGGCGACCCTCGCGGTGGTAGCCTCGGGTCGGGACCGGGAGATCCTCCTCCCGGGGTGGGGCTCCGAGGCTGCGGACTGGCTCTACAGCCACCTCGCGCACGATCCGGAAACCACGCTCGAGGCGGTCCGGGTCCCGCTCCTCGCCCTCTTCGGCCGCCAGGACCTGCAGGTCCCCGTGGAGGAGGCCACCCGCATGGAGGCGATCCTGGCCGGAAGCCCCGAGAGCCGGGTGGTGGTGCTGGACGGGCTCGACCACCTGCTCATGCCCGTGACGGGGTCGCCCGGGATGGGTGCGTACGCCGACCCGGATCGGACCGTGGATCCTCGGGTCCTGGACCTCGTGGCGGAGTTCCTGACCCGCGCGGGGATCCACCCACCCGAAGCGGGCGGCGTCCCAACCGGCTGAACCGTCGCGGGCGTTGCCTGGATACGTTTCGTTCCTCACGCCTGCCTCGGGAGACGCAATGAAGAACCCCCGCGCGCTCCTCTTCGCCCTGGCGGTGGCGGTGGTCGCGGGCATCGCCCAGTGGCGCTACGTGGCCGGCCGCGAGCGAGCGCTGCTCTGGCAGTCGGCGCCGATGGCCACGCTCGTGGCGCTCCAGGACGTCCCGGCCCACTTCCGGCTCGACGAGACCCTGGTGGAGGTCGTAGACGTGCCCCAGAGGTGGCGCCAGCCACGTGCGCTCGCCTCGGTGGAGGACATCCTCGGCCAGATCACCGCGGCCCCGATCCTCCAGGGAGAGCAGGTGGTGAGCACCAAGCTGGTCCGGGCCGACGACGCGGGCCTCGCCTACTTCGTCCAGAAGAAGCACCGGGCCGTGACCCTGGCGGCGGACGACCTCTCCACGCTCGGAGGCCACCTCAAGCCCGGCAATGCCGTGGACGTGGTGGGCACCTTCGACTTCGGACAGGGAGAGACATCGGACATGCGCACCGTGACGCTCTTCCAGAACGTCCGGGTGCTCGCGGTGGGCAGCGACGTCGGTCGGCCCACTCCGGCCACGATCCGGACGAGCGCCGATCTGGCGGACCCGGGGTCCGGCTCGGACCTCTTCGGCGCCGAGCGCCACGCCGAGGCCCACCACGCCGAGCCTTCCCGCTCGGTCACCCTGGAGCTCACGCCCAGCGAGGCCCAGAAGCTCCTCCTCGCCCAGGAGTTGGGCCAGCTCTCCCTGACCCTGCGATCCCTGTGGGAGGCCGAACGGTTCGTGGACTTGGACCACGCCACGATCCACACCGCCCTCGGCGTACCGCAGCAGGTGCGCTACCAGGCCCGCCCCCGCTACCGGCTGATCCAGTCGGGGGGGTTCTGAGATGGGCCCGGCCGTCCTCTGGATCCCAGGCCTCCTCCTCGCGGCCCACCCGGCCGGGGCCGACGAGGATCACATCCCCGACCAGGTCGTGGTGGTCCACGCCCAGGCAGCGGTGGACGTCCCCTACCCGTACGGCGACGTCTCGGTCGGTTCGTCGGAGATCCTCCGCGTCGTCCCGCTCCGGGACTCCCGGCAGCTGCTCGTGGCCGGCCGCCGGGTCGGCAGCTCCAACGTGATCGTCTACGACCAGAGGGGCGCGCGCAAGGACACCTTCGAGGTGGTGGTGATTCCCGCCAACCTCTCGCGCGTGATGCAGACCGTGCAGGACCTGCTCCAGGACGTGGAGGGGCTGTCCTTCCGGATCATCGACGATCGGATCTACGTCCAGGGCGAGGTGGGCCTCGACGAGGATCTGAAGCGAGTGAACGCCCTGGCCGAACGAGAGCCCCTCGTGGAGGCCATGGTCACCCTCTCGCCCGTCTCCCGACGGCTGCTCGCGGATCTCGTCACCCGGGAGATCGACGATCCGGACATCCGGGTGCGCCTCATCGGCAGCCAGATCCTCCTGGAGGGCGTGGTCCGCTCGGAAGCCGCGTCCCGGCGAGCCGAGGCCATCGCGCGTGCCCACTACGAGCCGGTCGTGAACGTACTCGAGATCAGGTCCGGCGAGCGGGTCACGGGTCGTGCCGAGACCGTGGGGATCGTCGTCCACTTCGTGGAGCTCACCAAGAGCGCGGTGGACTCCTGGGGCCTCGAGTGGAGCCCCCTGGCCTCGGACAGGGGCGTGGAGGCCTGGTTCGAGAGCCCCTACGCCTCGACCCGTGGGTTCGGGGACATCACGGGCTACGCCCAGGCCTCGCTCCATGCGCTCCTGCCCCGCCTGAACCGCGCACGCACCTCCGGATCGGCCCGCGTGCTCGAGAACCCGTCGGTATCGGTCAAGAGCGGGGACACCGCGACCATCTTCTCCGGAGACCGGGTCCCCTTCGCGGTCCAGGGCCCCGACGGACAGCTCACCGTCCAGTACGAGCAGGTGGGCATCCAGCTCGACGTCACGCCCTTTGCCCAGGGAGAGGACGTGGATCTCGACATCCACGTCGAGGTGTCGTCGCTGGGCGAGACCGCACCCTCCGGGTACCCGCTCATCGGGACCTCCATCCTCAGCACCAGCGGGTACTGCCGGTCCGGGGAGAGCGTCGTCATCGGCGGCCTGCAACGCACCACCGACCGCGTCGAGTACGACCGCGTGCCGGACGCGGAGGGCACCGGCGCCCTGTTCACGCTCTACAAGTCCAAGGACTACCGCAAGTCCAAGAGCCAGTTCCTGGTCTTCATCACGCCCGAGGTTCACGCCTCCCCGACCGAGGCCAACCGAGAGCTCAAGGAGACCTTCCAACTCATCGACGTCCGGCCATGACGGATCGGCCTGCCGCCCGCGTGGTCGCCGTGGGGGGCGCCCGGGACGGGTTGGGCAAGACCGTGTTCGCGGTCAACGCCGCCTTGTGCATCCTCAAGGAGACCCGCTCGCGGGTGCTCCTGCTCGATCTGGACATGGACGGGTGCGGCGACGCGGCGGCGGTACTCGGCATGGAGCCGCCCCGCACCGTGGCCCAGTTGCTGCCCTACCTGCCGGGCCTCACCACCGAGGCCATGAGCCGACAGGTGGGCGTCCACGCCTCGGGCCTCGGCTTCCTGCCGCTCGGCAACGACCCGGACACGGCCCGGACCGTGGACGGGCCCACCCTCGACCGGGTGCTCGACCTCGTGCTCCCCCTGTGCGACTACGTGGTGGCGGACTGCGGCGCGGACGTGAGCCCGGTCGCCATACGCTGCATGGAGCGTGCAGCGGGTCTCCTTTTCGTGGCCACGCCCGAGGTGCTGGTGCTCCGGCACACCCGGCGCCTGGTGGATCGCCTCCTGGCCCTCCAGTTCCCGACCCGCCTCGTCCAGATCGTCCTCAACCGGACGGACGTTCCCTCAGCCATCCCGCTGGAGATCGTCACCCGGACCCTCCAGCGCCCGGTGCTCGTCTCGCTGCCTTGCGAGGACGCCGAGGTCCAGCCCAGCGTCCAGCAGGGACGGCCCTTCGCCATCGAGCAGCCGCGCGCCCGGATCACGCGGGCCTACGACGCGTTCGTCCGCCGGCTCGTAGAGAGCGGGCTCCTCGACACCTCCGAGGAGGACACCCGTCCCAGGGGCCTCGAGGTCGCGCCCGGTCGCGTCCGCGGCCACGCGCCCCAACCCCCTCGGGTCCGGCGCTCGCGGGCACACCCCCAGAGGAGCCGGAGGCGGGATCGACCGGACAGCGACCCGCGGACAACGCTCAAGAAGGCCCTCCACGCGCGCCTCGTGGAACGGCTCGACTTGAAGGGGCTCCAACGGGACCCCACCGAGGAACAGGAGGAGGCCCTCCGGCGCCAGGTCCGAGACGCGGTGGTCCGGCTCATGGACGAGGAGGGCAGCGGCGTCACGGACCGCCACGAGCGGGAGCGGATCGTCCAGGAGGTCCTGGACGAGGCCCTCGGACTCGGACCCCTCGAGGATCTACTCGCCGACGACGAGATCACCGAGATCATGGTCAACGGCAGAGACCAGGTCTACGTGGAGATCAAGGGCAGGATCGTCCCTGCCAAGGCCAGGTTCACGGATGATGCCCAGCTCCTTGCCGTCATCGAGCGCATCGTCCAGCCCATCGGGCGACGCATCGACGAGAAGTCCCCCATGGTGGACGCGCGCCTGCCCGACGGCAGCCGCGTGAACGCCGTGATTCCGCCGCTGGCGATCGATGGCCCGAGCCTGACCATCCGGAAGTTCTCCCGCGATCCCCTCGAGGTGGAAGACCTCGTCCGGTTCGGCAGCCTGACCTCCGAGATGGCCGACCTCTTGAGGGCGTGCGTGGAGGCCCGCCTCAACATCGTCATCTCGGGCGGCACCGGGTCGGGC
>JAFGLY010000169.1 GCA_016927815.1 Deltaproteobacteria bacterium
AGGCGAGCCTCAGGCGAGGAGCGGGTGCCGCCAGTTGCGTACCTTCATCGTCCAGGAAGGCGGCGTGGGGGTCTGGATTTCGGGCGGTCGCTCGCCCGCCAGCGCCAGGGCGGACACCCGCACGTCCTCGCCGAGGCGCATCGTGTTGTAGCCGCCCTCGAGCACCGCCATGGTGGGCACCCGCTCGACGAAGGCATGGAGCATCCAGGCCATGGCCAGGTTGGAGCAGGCCATGCCGCCGATGAGATCCCCTTCCATCACGTCGAAGCCGACCGAAGCGACACACACGTCCGGCCGGAACCGGTCCACGGCCGGAAGGATCAGGCGCTCCAGGGCGGTGAGGTAGTAGCCGTCGTCCGCACCGACCGGGAGCGGGACGTTCAGCGTGAAGCCGTAGCCCGGGCCCTCGCCCACCTCGGAGGCCGCACCGGTGCCCGGGTAGAAGGGCCACCGGTGGAGGGAGACGTACAGGACGTCGGGCGACGCCCAGAACGCTTCCTGCGTGCCGTTGCCGTGGTGCACGTCCGGATCGAAGACCACGACCTTCCGCCCCTCGGCCACGAGTGCCGCTGTGGCGATCGCGGCGTTGTTGAAGATGCAGAAGCCCATGGCCTGGTCGCGCGTCGCGTGGTGCCCGGGGGGCCGGCACAGCACCAGGCCGTTGGTCCCGGCCATGGCGGTGGCCGCGGCGTCCACCGACGCCCCCGCAGCCACCAGCGCGGCGTCCACGGATCCCGGTGAGGCCGAGGTGTCCGCGTCGAACCAGACGTGTCGTCCCCGAGCGGCGAGAACCCGGTCCACGTAGGACGGCAGGTGAATCCGCTCCAGCTCCTCGCGCGTGGCGGGGCGCCCGGGTCGCGTGGGCCACCCGTGCGGCGCAAGCGCCCGCCGAATGGCCACGAGCCGCGCCGGGGACTCCGGGTGCCCGTAGCCGGGGTCGTGCGCGTCGAACCGGGGATCGTCGTAGAGGATCAGCGAACCTGGCGCCTCGCGCGCCGGGAACCGGGTTGGATCGTCCGGCATGTCGCCTCCGGCAGAGGCATTCAATGTAGCGTCCCCGAGCAGGAGAGCGTCCCTCCGGGCGGCGGCACGACAGGTCGGGCGCGCGGATCGGGGGGCAGGGGGACGATCTCCAGCTCGCCCACCAGCACCTCGGGAACTGAGAGCCAGGTGGGCAGGCCCTCCACCGGGGAGAAGGAGGCGTGACCCGGGCGGAAGGAAGCCAGGAAGGTGCCTTCGACCTGGGGCCCCGCAGCCACGAGGTCCCTCAGGGCAAACCGGTCGAGCCGGGCGAAGCCCCCGCCGCGCAGCGTCTCCTCCCGGCCGTCGCGGTACAGGCGCACGATCTCCACGGGCAGAGGCGGGCGCTCGCCGTCGTCCGCGGGCAGGAGCCCCGGATCCCCGACCCGCCGGACGGTGTCGTCCTGCAGGCGGCGGACCACCAGCACGCTGTCGAGCCCGTAGGAGCGTGCGAGCGCCAGGGCCGTGCGGCGCAGGCGGGCATGGGTGTGGCGCCGGGCGGGCACCACCTCGAGAAGCGAGGCGCGGCCGGCCGGCCGGGCTCCGGGCGCCCCGCGTGCGTGGCCGTTGGAGGCCTGGATCTCCTTGCGCGGCACGCGGCTCATGAGCAGGGTGCGGACGATGCCGTCGGACACGAGGTCCACGCGGCGGGCGGGCGTCCCCTCGAGATCGTAGCGGAAGGAGGCCGGGTGCGCCGGATCCCGCACAGGATCGTCGAACGCGGACCAGCCCCCGGGCAGGACCCGGCGGCCCACCCGGGGCTCCCGGCCCCGGTCGGCCGCGAGCGACAGGAATCCCTCGCCCAGCGGTCCCAACTCGCTCTCGAAGGGCACGGGCGGAGGGGTCCCCTCCAGCTGGGGCAGGAGGAGGAGGCGGAACAGGTCCACCGCGGCTCCGTCCTGGAAGATCACCGGGCCCACGTACTCCTGCTCGAGGAGCGGGGCGGCGGCGGCTCGAGCGAGGTTCTCGGTCAGATCCCGGACGGCTTCCGAGAGGCGATCGGTCTCCGGGAGGTCGGCCAGTGTCCGGGCGATCCACGTGCGGTGGTCCGTGAGCGCCATGCCGTCGGGCGCCTGGGCGCGGGCCATGACCCGGACCACGGCCTCGGCGTGCGGCCGGGCGATCCGGGTTCCCTCGGAGTCGACCAGGAGCATCGTGCCGGCCTCACAGGCGACCACCGCGGTCCCACCCACCAGCGATCCGTCCGCGGGCAGCCGCGCCGAGAGGAAACGCGCCAGGTCCCGGACGTGGGTCCTGTCGAGGGCGGGCGGGGGGCTGCCGGCGGGCACCCGGTGCGGGGCCTCGAGCCGGTAGTCGCCCGGATGGTCCGGGGGCGGCTGGAAGGAGGCCCGCTTGCGGGCGTACTGCTCGACCGCCTCCTTGTAGGCCCAGTCGGTGAGGGCCCAGATCCCGAGCCGGAGCGCGTGGGGCGTGAGCCGGGCCGGAAGCGGGCGAGCGCCGAAGCCCGTCTCCCAGCCCCCGAAGTTCGTGTTGTCGAAGGTGGGATCCCCCACCCGCACCTCGATGCCCACCAGGTTCCGGGGTCCGGCCTCCTCCTCCACGAGGGCGCCGAACGAGGCCGTGGCCAGAACCTGGTCGAGGAGCATCCCGTGGTAGCGCAGGTGGTAGAAGGGCGGGGCGCCGGGCAGCTCGAGGGCCGCCCGCTGGCGGGCCACCTCGTTTGCGAGCACGTCGGCGAAGGCCTCCGGCGCCAGGGGCACGGGGTCGGCGACCGCCTGCGGGCCAAACGCCAGGGTTGCGTAGAGAAGCGCCCTCACGGGTCGCCTCCGCCGGCCTGGGGCCGGGGCAGGAGCGGTGGACGATCCTCGCCCTTCTCCTTGCGCTGGAACTCGAGGGTCCGGAACAGCAGGCTCGGAGCGACCGCGCTCACGGGCACCCAGCCGCTCTCGGCTCCGCACAGGCCGTTGAACACGCCCGGATCGTCGCCCGCAGCCAGGATGGAGGAGAAGGCCAGGAGCGGCGTGCCCACGAGGTCGATGCCGCGCACCCGCTCGTCCGGGCGTCCATCCACGTACACCCGGCGCGATCGGGTGGCGCGGACGTTGAAGGCGTTGGGCGTGACCCGACCGGTGGTCGTGAAACCGCCCTCGATCTCCTCCACCACGATGCCGTAGGGAAGTCCCTGGCGTCGGGCCTCCTGCTTGAGCCGATCGATCAGACGGGCGGCCGACACGGCCCCGCGCGCCTCCACCACGGTGTTGCCCATGCGGGCCACCGGCGCGTGGCCCGCCATGCGTCGGCCATGGCCGTTGGACGTGGGAAACCCGGGGATGGGGGAGCGGTTCGTGAGGAAACCCCGGAAGATCCCCTTCTCCACGAGCACGGCCCGGGTGGCGGGCACGCCCTCGTCGTCCCACGGGTAGGCGCCGTTCAGGTCCTCGCCGGCGTACCGGGTGGTCGACGGGTCGTCCCACACGTCCAGGAACGCGGGCAGGATGGGACGCCCCACCTTCTCGGCGAAGGTCTTGCCCTCGTCGTCGCGCTTCTGGCGGTGGCCCTCGACCCGGTGGCCCAGCACCTCGTGGAAGAAGACCGCAGCCGCCCGGGCGTCGAGGATCACCGGCCCGCGGTAGGGCTCGCCGCGCGGCGCGTCCAGGAGGGCGCCCAGCTCGTCCACGAGTCGGCCCGCGAGATCGATCAGGCGCGCCTCGGACGGGAGCCCCTCCAGGCTGCGGAACGAGAGCGTGCGCTCGGCCGAGAGGTCGTCGCCGTCGGGGGCCACCGTGCCGGCCAGGAGGCTCAGCCGGACCCAGGTGCCGCCGTGCACCAGGCGGCTGCCCTCGGTGTCCACGAAGGTCTTCTGCACCTGCTCCACCTGGAGGCTCGCCCGGGCCACGTGGACCCGCGGGTCGGCGTCCATGCGGGCGGAGACACGCGCCAGGCGGCCCTCCCAGGGGACGGATTCGAGGGCAACCCACCGGATGGGCTGGCGGTCCTCCACCTTTGCACGTGGCTCGAAATCCGGGGCCTGGGTCTCCTCCTCGACCTTGACCGACAGGTTGGCGCGGACGATGCCGATCCGGTTCCTGGCCTCGCGGTAGCGGGCGTCCAGCTCCGCCCACACGGCCTGGCGGAGGGCATGGGTCGGCTCGTCCTCGAAGGGGATCCTCAGGCGGTCGCGGGTGGAGTCGGTCCAGGCGCTCATGCCTCGGAGGGGATGGGTGGAGTCGAGGTCGGGCGTGCCGACCCTCAGGTCCACGTCGAGGGTCCGGCTGCGCCCCACCTCGCTCGACGCCAGCGTGCCGGCCAGGGCGACCACGTCGAGCGTGCGGTGATCCTCGACCTGGAGCGCGGCGTAGTGGACGGGCTGTGGACCGGCCGCCCACGCGGACCGGGCCCGGTCCAACTCGGAGACGAGCACGTCCTCGACCGACGCGGCGAGCCCTGTCGACAGCAGGAGGAACGCGAGGAGCACCTGGCCTCCGACCGGCGGGGAACGGTGCCGGCGTGGGTCGGGCGATCCTATCGCGGGCGGCCGCCGCCGCCCGGGAGGAACCGGTGCTGGCGTGGGTCGGGCTATCCTATCGGGGGCGGCCGCTGCCGCCCGGGAGGTGCTCATGCCGATCCACGCCCCAGCCCGCTGGTGGCACCGCATCGAGGAGGGTCCGGAGGCCGGGCGCATCGCGTGCGACCTCTGTCCGCGTGCGTGCGTGCTCGGCCCGGGTCAGCGCGGCTGGTGCCGCGTCCGCGAGGCGCTCCCGGACGGGTCGGCCCTGGTGACCTGCTCCGGCCTCACCTCCGGGTTCTCCGTGGACCCCATCGAGAAGAAGCCGCTCCACCACTTCCTGCCGGGAAGCACGGTGCTCTCCTTCGGGACCACGGGGTGCAACCTGGGCTGTCGCTTCTGCCAGAACCACCACATGTCGCGGGCTCGGGAGCTGCCCACGGTGCCGGGTCCACCTGAGGCCGTGGCCGAGGCTGCCGTCCGCGCGGGGTGCGCCAGCGTGGCCTTCACCTACAACGAGCCCACGATCTTCGCCGAGTACGCCATGGACGTAGCCGATGCCTGCCACGCCCGGGGCGTGCGCACGGTGGCCGTCACCAACGGCTACATCGCTCGCGATGCGCGGCGCGACTTCACCTCGGTGCTCGACGCGGTCAACATCGATCTCAAGGCCTTCTCGGACGCCTTCTACCGCCGCTGGTGCGGCGGCACGCTGGCACCGGTGATGGAGACCATCGAGTACGCGGTCCGGGAGTCGAGATGCTGGGTGGAGCTGACCACCCTCCTCATCCCCGGCCTGAACGACACGGACAGCGAGATCGAGGCGCTGTGCGCCTGGGTGGCGGGTTCACTCGGCCCGGACGTACCCCTGCACTTCTCGGCCTTCCACCCGTCGTACCGCATGCTGGACCGGCCGCGCACCCCTCCGTCCACCCTCCACCGGGCTGCCCACATCGCCCGTCGGCATGGGATCCGATACGTCTACACCGGCAACATCGCCGATCCCGAAGGCCAGGCCACGCGGTGTCCCGGCACCCAGGGACGGCCGTGTGGTGCCCTGCTCGTGGAGCGCCACGGGTTCGGGGCCCGGGTCGTGGGCCTCGACGGCGACCGCTGCCGCGTTTGCGGCGCACGGATCGCCGGGGTGTTCTGAGGATCCCGACGGGTGGCCTCCGGGGTCCGGCCCGTCAGGGCACGACGGGTGGAGGGCCGGCCGGGGGCGGAGGCGGGCCGCCGCCCAGGAGCGCGGCAATCTCCGGGACCTCGGCGGCGGCGATCCATCCGGCCATGCCGGCGCGCCAGACGAGGTGGCGGCCGTCCGGATCGGACGTGACCCGCCGGGCGACCTCCTCGGGGGGAATCTCCTCGCTGCCGCCCGCGCTTCCGCTGTAGTGGAAGCGGGTTGCGGCGGGTGGAGGCGGCGGGGCCGGCGGCAGGGCAGCCACCACCTCGGGCACCTCCCGCCAGGCCTTCCAGCCCGGCCAGCCGGGGGCCCAGACGTGGTGGGTACCCTCACGGTCCTGAGCCACGAAGGCGGCGATCTCCGGGAGCGTGTACTCCCCCTGGCCCGCGGGACCGTGGTAGTGCAGGCGCAAAGCGCCAGCCGGCGGCGGCGGCGGTGTCGCGGCCGCGAGACCGGTGTGGGGGTCGAAGGTGCCCGGGGCCTGGGCTGCCTGGCCCATGCCGGCACCGATCTGCTGGCCCATGGCGAAGCCCACGCCCATGCCGACGCCAGCGCCGCCGATGCCCGGGTTGCGGGCCGCGTCGCCGATGGCGTCGGCCTGCTGGAGCTTCGTGTAGGCGTCGAGGTTGCCGAGCATGGCCATGCCCTGGCGCTTCTCGTAGTACTTCTGGACCTCGGGAGGCAGCGTGACGCCGTCCACCGTGAAGTCCGTGACGGTGATCCCGTAGTCCTCCTCGAACTTCGGGGAGAGCTTCTCCTTGAGCGCCTCGGCCAGCTCCAGGCCCGCGCCGACCAGCATGTCGAACGGGATCTTGGCCTCCTTGAGCAGGGCGGCGAACACCGCGAGGACCTTGCGCTTGAGCTGGCCGTTGATCTCGTCGGTGGTGAACAGACCGTCGGTGCCGACCACCTCGCGCAGGAACTTGGGCGGATCGGAAATCCGGTAGCAGAACGTTCCGAATGCACGGATCTGGATGGAGCCGAAGTCCGGGTCCCGGACCGGCAGGGGCTGGGGGGTGCCCCACTTCTGGTCCGTGAACTTCCGGGTGTTCACGAAGTAGACGTCGCCCTTGTAGGGGTAATTGAGCTGGTACTTGATGGTCTCGAAGAAGGAGAGCAGCGGCTTGTTCTGCGTGGAGAGCGTGTAGGTGCCGGGGGCGAAGCACTCGGAGAAGCGTCCCTCGGACACGAACACCGCAGACTGCCCCTCGCGGACCACGAGCTTGCCGCCGTCCTGGATGGCCTGGTTGAAGATCGGGAAGCGGTAGACCAGGGTGTCGCGCGAGTCGTCCATCCACTCGATGATGTCGAGGAACTGGGCGGTGGCGTGGGTCTTGATGGTGTTCCAGAGGCTCATCGTGGGTCTCCCGAAACGGATTCCGGTGGCGGGACGGGGAGCAACGTAGCCACACGCGCTCGGGCCGCAACGACTCTCTACGCCGGTGGGGGCGGTCTTCATGCAGGCGCGGGGCTGGAGCCTCCGCGCAGGATCACTCGAACCGGAGCGAGGCGCCGCTGGCGAGCACGGCCACGGGCACACCGCGGGCCGTGAGGCGATCGGCGATCGGAGTGAGCAGCACCGTGGGCATGCCGAGCGACCGCCGGACGTCGCCGAAGAGGTCCGCCAGCACCAACAGCCGGCCTTCGAACCAGGGAGCCGATTCCTCCACGGTGGCCTCGTGCCCGTAGTCGCAGCCCACGATCACCAGGTCCGCTCCGGACCAGCGCCGGGCGTACTCCTCCAGGAAGCTGCCCTCCTGGCTGGCGTGGAGCGCACCGTTCAGGTGGACGAGCGTGGTGCCGTCCGGTAGCGACAGGCGCGTGATCGCCGGCTTCGAGGGGGGAAGCCGGGCGCGGTCGAGGAGGCGGCGGGCGGCTCGGAAGGGGTCCTTGAGGGCGCTGCGGGCCTTTTGCATCCCCTCGTGCCGCGTGACGTAGGACACCGGCTCGTAGGGCGCCATCTCGATCCGGATTCCCCGCACCTCGCACGGAGCGCCGATCCCCTGGATCTCCCCTTCGCGGGCGAGCCCCTGGAGAAGGGTGGGCAGGCCCACCACGCGTGGGGAGGCGCCCGAGAGGATCGCGGTGCGCACGCCCTTGATCCGTTCGGCCTCGTTCCAGGTCAGGATCACCACGTCCGGCACCACGGGCGGCTGGAGGGGGTCGAACCGGACGCGCAGCCCGGAGGCGAGGTCCAGCCGGATCGAGGAGGCTCCCTCGTGGGTCAGGCGCTGGCGCCAGTGGACGTTCATGGCACCAGCACGGGCGCGATCCGGGCCAGCGCCCAGTCCACCTCGTCCTCGCTGATGACCAGCGGAGGGGCGAAACGGATGACCTGGTGGTGGGTCTCCTTGGCCAGGATGCCCGCCTCCATCAGCCGTTCGCAGAACGGCCGGGCCGGCCCGCTCTCGGGCTTGATCTCCACGCCGATGAGGAGCCCCTTGCCCCGGATCTCCAGCACGTGGGGGCTGGACATCGCCTCGAGGCCCTCCACGAAGCGCCGGCCCATCCGTTCGGCGCGACCGGCGAGATCCTCGTCCACCAGGACGTCGAGGGCCGCGATGCCCACCGCAGCGGCCAGCGGGTTCCCCCCGAAGGTGGAGCCGTGGTCGCCGGGGTGGAAGACGCCCATCACCTCGTCCGAGGAGAGGAAGGCGCTCACCGGGTAGAGGCCGCCGCCCAGGGCCTTGCCCAGCGTGAGCCCGTCGGGCCGGATCCCTTCGTGCTCGAAGCAGAACATCCGGCCGGTGCGGCCGAGGCCGGTCTGGATCTCGTCCAGGACGAGGAGGGCATGGTACCGATCGCACAGCTCGCGGGCCCGGCGGAGGTACCCGGCCGGCGGGATCCGGATCCCGGCCTCGCCCTGGATGGGCTCCACCAGGAACGCCACGGTGTTCTCGTCGAACGCGGCTTCCAGAGCCTCGGCGTCGCCGTAGGGAACCACCGTGAAGCCCGGGGTGAAGGGCCCGAACCCGTCCCGGTACGGGTCCTCGGTGGAGAAGGAGATGATCGTGACCGTACGGCCGTGGAAGTTGTCGGTACAGACGATGATCCTGGCCTGGTCCTCGGGCACGCCCTTGACCTTGTACCCCCACTTCCGGGCGGCCTTGATCGCCGTCTCCACGGCCTCTGCGCCGGTGTTCATGGGCAGGGCGCGATCGAAGCCCGACAACCGGCAGAGTCTCTCGAGGAAGGCCCCCAGCCGGTCGTTGTGGAAGGCCCGGCTGGTGAGGGTCAGGCGTCCCATCTGGGCGATCGCGGCCTCCAGGATGCGCGGGTGGAGGTGGCCCTGATTGAGCGCCGAGTAGGACGAGAGCATGTCCATGAAGCGGTGGCCCTCGACGTCTTCGACCCACACGCCCTGGCCGCGGGCCAGCACCACGGGCAGCGGGTGGTAGTTGTGAGCGCCGTAGCGGTCGGCGATCTCGATGATGGAGCGAGCATCCATGGAAGCCTCTATGCAAGGGGGCGCGACGTACGGCCCCGGGTCGGAGGCACCTATCATCGCCGGGGACGGGCGTCCCCAGGGTCGCGGGCGCGGATCGTCCCCGGGAGCCGGGCGATGGGATAACAACGCGCGTCTACCGATCGCCGGGAGTCCGCCGTGCCCTCCCCTCTCCCGCCGGACGAAGCCTCCAGCCGGCCCCTCGCCCTGATCCTCGCCGCCGGTCTCGGCACGAGGATGCATGCCTCGGTCGCGAAGGTGCTCCATCCGCTGTGCGGTCGTCCCATGGTGTGCTGGGTCGTGGACGCGGCCCGCGAGGCCGGTTGCACGCCCGTGGTCGTGGTCCATCACCAGGAGGACGCGGTCCGGGCCGCCCTGCCCGGGGTCGCGTGCGTGCGCCAGGAGGCGCCGCGAGGCACCGGCGACGCGGTCCGAGCCGCCCGAGCCGTCCTGCCCGCCACGGGCACCGTCCTGGTGCTACCCGGCGACACCCCGCTGGTCCGGCCGGCCACCCTGGCGGACCTCCTGGTCCGCCACCCGGGCCGGGCCTGCACGCTGCTCACCCTGCATCCGGCCGACCCCGGGGCCTACGGCCGCGTGGTGCGGGAGGGCGACCGCGTCCTGGGCGTGGTGGAGGCCGCCGAGGCCACGCCGGTGGAGTTGGGCATCCAAGAGGTGAACGCGGGCATCTACGCCCTCGACGCCGCCTGGCTCGTGGACCGGGCCCTGCCCGCGCTCCGGCCCCACCCCCCCAAGGGCGAGTTCCACCTCACGGACGTCGTGGCACTCGCCGCGAAGGAAGGCCGGCTCGACGCATACGGGTCCGACGATCCGGAGGAACTGGCTGGCGTCAACGACCGGTTGGCCCTGGCGCACGCGGAGGACGTGCTCCAGGCGCGCATCCTGGCGACCCACGCCCTGGCGGGCGTGACCTTCCAGCGGCCTGCCACGATCCGGGTGGAGGCAGGCGTCGTGCTCGCCCCCGACGTCGTGGTAGAGCCGGGCGCGGTGCTCGCCGGCAGCACCGTGGTGGGCGCGGGCGCCCGCATCGGCGCCCACGCCGTCCTATGCGACACCGTCGTGGCCCCAGGGGCGCGCGTGGAGCCGGGTTCGATCTGCGAGGGCGCACGCGTGGGCGAGGAGGCGGTGGTCGGACCCATGGCCCACCTGAGACCGGGCGCGGTCCTCGAACGGCGTGCGCGCGCAGGCAACTTCGTGGAGGTGAAGGAGGCGGTGCTGGGCGAGGGGGTCCGCGCCTCCCACCTGTCCTACCTGGGCGACGCCACGGTGGGAGAGGGCACCAACGTGGGCGCGGGCACCATCACCTGCAACTACGACGGGTACCAGAAGCTGGCGACCGTGATCGGCAAGGACGTCCTCATCGGATCGAACACCGCCTTCGTGGCTCCGGTGTCGGTGGGCGACCACGCGGTGATCGGGGCGGGCAGCGTGGTGACCCACGACGTGCCGGCCGACGCGCTGGCCGTGGGCCGGGCCCGCCAGGTGACCCACCCGGATGCGGCCCCGCAGGTCCGGGAGCGCTTCCGCTCACGGGCCGCGAGCGCCGGGAGGGACCCCAAGCGGTGAGGGATCCACCCCACCTGGAGGGCCTGAACCCGGAGCAGCGGGAGGCGGTGCTCCATACCGAGGGTCCGCTCCTCATCCTGGCGGGTGCGGGGTCGGGCAAGACCCGCGTGCTGACCCGCCGGGTGGCGCACCTGGTCCACCTCGGGGTGCCCCCGGAGTCCATCCTGGCCGTGACCTTCACGAACAAGGCGGCCGACGAGATGCGGCGCCGGGTCCAGGCGTTGGTGGGGGAATCCGCGCGGTGGATCCACGTCTCGACGTTCCACTCGGCCTGTGCGCGGTTCCTGCGTCGGGACGCCGAGATCCTGGGCTACCGGCCCCACTTCGCCATCTACGACGACGAGGACACGCTCCGCCTCCTCACGCAGATCGTGAAGGAGCTGGGCATCGACCCGAAACGCCACCCGCCCCGGGGGTTCAGGGCGCTCGTGGACCAGGCCAAGAACCACATGCAGGGGCCCGAGGAGGCCACCCGGCCCGGAGGCGTGGCTCACGACCGCAGTCCGGGCATGCGGTTCGCCGAGGTCTTCCGTCGCTACGAAGCCATGCTCAGGATCTCCAACGCCCTGGACTTCAACGACCTCGTGAACCGGATGGTCGAGCTGCTGGAGATGCACGACGCGATCCGCGAGGCCTACCAGAGGCGCTTCCGGTACCTGCTCGTGGACGAGTACCAGGACACCAACCACGCCCAGTACCGCCTGGTGAAGGCCCTGGCCGAGGGTACACGCAACGTGGCCGTGGTGGGCGACGACGACCAGTCCATCTACTCGTTCCGCGGGGCGGACGTCCGAAACATCCTGGACTTCGAGAAGGACTTTCCCGATGCCCGGGTGGTACGCCTCGAGCAGAACTACCGCTCCACCGGCCACATCCTCCGGGCAGCCAGCGCGCTCGTGCACCACAACCGCGACCGGAAGGAGAAGACGCTCTGGACCGACGCGCCGGATGGCTACCGAGTGGTCCTGCGCGTGGCCCGGGACGAGGAGGAGGAGGCCGAGCGGGTGGTCCGGGAGATCGCGCGGCAGATGCGCGAGGGGCGCAAGGCGGAGGCATTCGCGGTGTTCTACCGGATCAACGCGGCCAGTCGCCCCGTCGAATCGGCCCTTCGAAAGGCCGCGATCCCCTACGTTGTGGTGGGCGGCCGGAAGTTCTACGAACGCCGCGAGGTGCGCGACATGGTCGCCTTCCTGCGGCTCGTGGTCAACCCGTACGACGACATGGCCTTCTTGAGGGTGGTGAACGTCCCGGCTCGCGGCATCGGAACCGCGACCCTGACCCGCCTCCACGCGCAGGCGGACCGGGAGGGGGGAGGCCTGCTCCACACGGCCCGGCGGTTTGCCGACACGCAGAGCCGGGCGGCCCTGGCGGTGGGGCGATTCGTCGCGATCGTGGACCGGCTCACCCAGGCCGCCCAGGACCACGATCCCGGGCAGCTCGTGCTCCAGGCGGCCGAGACGAGCGGCTACCTGGGCGCGCTCCGGGCCGAGGAAACCCCGGATGCCCAGGGCCGCATCGAGAACATCCTGAGCCTGGCCCGGGACGGCGCGGACGCGGCCGCGGAGGTCGGAGAGGAGGCCAGCCCGCTCGCGGCGCTCGAGCGCCTCCTCGAGCGTGCGACGCTCGTGGGGCAGGACTCGGAGATCCCCGACGGCGGCGCGGTGACGCTCATGACCGTGCACCTGGCCAAGGGGCTCGAGTACCCGGTCGTGTTCGTCGTGGGCCTCAACGACGGCGGCTTCCCGCACGTCCGCGCCCGCGAGACCCGGGCGGCGCTCGAGGAGGAGCGGCGGCTCGCCTACGTGGCCATCACGCGTGCGCGCGAGCGGCTCTACCTCTCCCGACCCTTGAGGCGTCGGGTACCCGGCAGCGGGATGTGGTCGGCCGTCGCGCCGTCCCCCTTCCTGTGGGAGCTCCCGCCCGAAGCGATCGAGGCCCCCGAGCGGAGCGGGTTCCTGCCCGGCGCCGGCATCCGCCCCGGGCCCGGTCGTTTCTCGGGCTTCGGGTATCCGGACCTCGGAAACGCCGATCCGCCGGCCGTGCCACGCCCGCTGCGAACGGTCCGGCGCTCGATCGAGGTGGAGGACCCCGACCTGTTCCGGCCGGGACTCCAGGTCCGCCATCGGGTGCATGGCATCGGGACGATCCTCGACCTCGAGGGCCGAGGTCCGCTCATGCGCCTCCGGGTCCGCTTCCCCCGCTCGGGGACGCGTCTCCTTCGCCTCAAGGAGGCCCATCTCGAGATCGTGGAGGAGGAGGAGTAGGCCCGCCGGCCGAGGCCGCCTGACCTTACGGGGTCCACGTGAGGGACAGCCCCACCGATCTCCCGTCGCGGGTCTCCTCGGTGACGTTGCCGGCCACGGTCTGGCGGGAGGGCCAGTCGAGCAGGTTGGAGACCTTGAGCCGGACCTGCCAGTGGGGGCCAAAGCCCTGGGTCGCGACCATGTCCACCCGGTGCACGGGCTCCTCGTAGGCGTCGGGGATCCCCGACTTGCCGACCTCGACGATCCGCGGTCCGAAGGCGTTGTAGAGGAGTGAGACAGAGGTCCTGACGTCGGGGTTCTCGTAGCTCAACTGGGCGTTGACCACCCAGGGGGACTGACCCTGCAGGGGGCGTTCCTCCGACGTCTGGTTGCCCTCCGTGTCGGAGAGGTCGACCTTCGACGAGATGAGCGAGACGTTGGAGCTGGCGTACACGTCCTCGAGCAGCGGGAGGAGGGCGTCCAGGCGCTGCCGGAACTCCAGCTCCGCACCCAGGTTGGTCGCGCTCGTCGCGTTGTCGAACGTGCCCAGGCTGCCGGACACCGCGCTCACGGCGACCACCGACTCGATCGGGTGGTCGAAGTACTTGAAGAAGGCCCCGACCGAGAGGCTCTCCCCCGCACGGGGGTACCATTCCCAGCGCAGGTCGAGGTTGTCGATGGTGGCTCGCTCGAGGTCCGGGTTTCCATAGAGGGAGCGACCGGTGCGGTAGTCGTAGTAGGCCACCTCGGTCAACTCACGGAACTCGGGTCGGGACAGGGTGCGCCCGTAGCCGGCCCTGAGGAGCATCCCGTCCGGATCCGCGGCGTTGCCCAGGCCGATGGTCACGGTGGCGGCTGGCAGTACGTCCCGAGACTCGAGGGTTGCCTCCACAGGTTCCTTGCTCGTGTCGAACAGTTCGAACGTCGTCACGCCCTGTACGGAATGCTCGTACCGCAGGCCGGCCAGCGTGCGGAGGCGCGAAGTCCAGGCCGCGTCGATCATGCCGTACGCTCCCCGGAGCGACTGGCTTGCCGTGTAGTCGTCCGAGTTGGCGGTGTTCTCTTCAATCTGCAGGTAGCCCGGATCCCCCTCCTCCTCGGCCCCGATGTTGGAGGGCACGATGACCTGGTCGATGGGAGCCGTGAGGTCGATGCCCTCGGTGCCCTTGAAGCCGTAGGAGAAGCGCCGGACGGTGGAGGCCCGATCGCGGCTCGCCCTGGCGCCTCCGACCTTGATGACGGTGTCGTGGCCGACTCGCGGGAGGTGCCAGGCGAGGTCCAGCCTCAGGTCACGGGTGGTGTCGTCGAGGGTCTGGTACTGGATGTCGTTCCACCCCCCACGCTGGGAGAGCACCAGGCCTTCCTCGGTGTCCAGGTAGGTCCACTCCCGTCGGTCGGGCTCGAGCCGCGTCGCGAACGCCAGGGCGTAGCGGGCGGCGGCCTCGACACGACCGAGGTCCACGTCCAGGGCGAGCTGCTCGAAGGCGAGTTGCTGCTCCACCCAGTCGATCCGCTCGTTGTAGGTGTCGCTGCTGCCCTCCGGGTCGTCCCAGGTCCAGCGGAGCGCGGTCCCCTGGGAGGCCCGATTGATGAGCGTCGTCGAGGAGAAGCGGACCACGTCCCTCCAGTCCAGGCCGAGGGAGAGGGCCCCGCCCACGCGGACCCGGTTCGAGGTGTCCACGAACGCCGTGCGGCGGGCGACCTGGAGTCGGTCCAGGCCCGCTGCGTACACGGTCCGGACCCCCTCCTCGACGTTCCATGCGTTCGAGTAGACCAGAGCGCCCAGAGCCCCCAGTTCGGCCTCCCCGACCTTCCACCTCCGGCCGGCGCTCGCGGTCAGGCCGAGGTCGGGAGGCAGCGTACGCGCCTCGTGGGTCCAGCGATTGGGGATCATCTCCCCGTAGCGCTCGAGTTCCTCGGGCGAGTACCCGAGGTCCGAGAAGATCCCCTTGGACTTCAACGGCTGCTCGGCGCTGGCCTCGGCGACCTCTGCTGGGAGGGCCCGCCAGCCGGCCCCTACCCCCAGCCAGTCGGTGGGACCGGACGGCGCGACCCGTGCGTCGGAAAGGGTGGCCCCCCCCACCCACGTCCCCGACACACCGAGGCTCAGGACCGGCGTCTCCGGGATGCTCCGCGTGCGGATCTCCACCACCCCGCCTCCGAACTCACCCGGCCGGTCCGGAGAGAACGTCTTCTGGACGACGATGGCCTCGATGAGGGCGGTTGGGAAGAGGTCGAGGGGCACGACCCTCTTCTCCGGTTCCGGGCTCGGCAAGGCCGAGTCGTTGAGCAGGGTGGAGGAGTAGCGATCGCCCAGCCCGCGTACATAGACGTACCTGCCGCCGATCACGGTCAGGCCCGTGACCCGCTTCAGCGCAGCGGCGGCGTCGCTGTCGCCGGCCCGGGTCATCTGCTCGGCCCCCAGCACGTCGGATACCGCAGCCGCCTCTTTGCGCTCATCGAGGAGCGAGGCGGTACCGCCCGTGATCCGAGGCGCCGTGATCGTCAGGTCCGAGAGGACCAGCCCGATCTTCTCCAGGGAGAAGGAGAGGGAGCGCGCCTCGCCGGGAACCACCCGGACGGTCTGGGTGTGGGCCTCGTAGCCGGCGCGGATGGCGGTGACCTCCCATGTCCCTGCGGGCAGGGTGAGCGAACCGGTGCCGTCCGCAGCGGTCGTGGCGGCCGCCCCCGCGCCCCTGACGAACAGCCGTACGTCGGCGAGAGGGACTCCGGCGGACCGATCGGTGACCGTTCCGACCACCGTTCCGGGCGGACCGGCCGGCACCACCGCCACGGCCTCCTCCACAGACGGCGCTTCCAGATGGACCTGAGGCTCCCCTGCACCCACCGTGACCAGCATCTCGGTGGTCCGGCCAGCGGCCACGGGCACCTCGGACACGGCTGCGACCGGAAGGCCTGGAGCTTCGACGTGCACCTCGACCCGGCCGGGCAGGAGGTCGATGCGGAAGACCCCCCACTCGTCGGTCCGGACCTCGGTCTCGCCCGCCCACACCCGGGCGTCCGGCACCGGCGTTCCGTCGACGTCGAAGACCACCCCCGAGAGGGATCCGGTCTGGGCCAGGGCGGCGCCCGCCAGGAGCAGGAGGGCGATCAAGGACACGCTCCCCCGGACGTGCAGGTCTCCATGGCCACCCGCAACTGGGTGGCCCTGGCGTAGGCCTCGGGCTCGCTGATGGTCGCCAGCCAGCGCTCGGACCGGTCGAACGCGCCCAGGTGGAACCAGGCGAAGGCCAGACCGTAGGCGATGCCGTCGTCGTCGCCCAGATCCAGGCGGAGCAGTCGCTCTTCGAGCGCGACGGCTCGCTCCCACTCCTCGCCCTCCAGGAGCAGGCCCAGGCGCTGCCGGGCCTTGGCCACGGGATCGACCACCTGACCGTTCATCCGCTGGGCGGCATCCAGGTCGCCCGCTCGGCGGTAGGCCTCGGCGGCCTCGAGTGCGAGCGCGGGGTCGAGCGTGGCCGCGCGCTCGAGGAATCGTCCCGCGTTGCGCGGCTGCCCGTCGTCGATCGCTGCGCGGGCCGACTGCACCAGCAGGTCGCGGTCGTTTCCCTGGCGGAGCAGGGCGGCCTCGAGGATGACCATCGCTTCCCCGGTGTCCCCGCCACGTCGAAGCGCCTCGGAGATGGCGATGGCGTCCTTCGCATCGGAGTCCTGACGGGCCAGGAGCGCTTCGCCATGCTCGCGCGCCTCCCGGAGGAGGCCGAGACGGACGAGCAGGAAGACCTGCTGGCGTCTCAGGTCCGGCTGGTCGGGAAGCCGGTTCGCCCCTTGCTCCAAGGCGTTCCAGGCCTCGGCCGGCCGGCCGATCTCCTCGTACGCCTGGGCTCGCAGCAGCCACGTACCGGGCAGGCTCTCCCCCATCTGGCCGGTGCGGTCGAGGGCCTCGAGCGCCCGCACGGGGTCCCTTGCCGCGAGGAGTGCCCGCGCGAGGTGCAACTCGAGCAACTCCCGCCCCTCGGTCGCCGTCTCGAGGGCACGCTGGAACGAGACCGATGCCGCGATCGCCTTCTTCTCGTGCAGCTCGACGAGACCGCGGAGCATCCAGAGCCTCTCGGGATCGGCTCTCTCGGCATCCAGGGGGATTTCCGCCAGTATCTCGGAAGCCCGAGCCCACTGGCCCTCGCGGACGAGCAGGCCCGCGAGCGCGACCGGGTCCTCTTCGGGCACGGCCTCACGGGGCCTGGCCTCCGCCACGCCGATGAGGATCAGCCACAAGGCCAGCCAATGGCGCATCGTCACTCCAGCGCGAAGCGCAGCGTCTGCCGGACGCGGACGGCCACGGGGGCGCCCTCCTGGCGCCCGGGTTCGAACGTCCACTCCTCGACCGCCATGACCGCCGCTTCGTCGAAGGTGCCCGGGGGCTCGGCCTCCACCACGTGGATGTCCTGTGCCGATCCGTCCACGTCGACCACGAAGCTCAGGGTGACGAAGCCCGAGAGCCCGAGAGCCCGAGCCCTCGCGGGGAAGGACGGCGGCTCCTGCCGGGTCGGGCGGGGAGGCACCTCCACCGCATCCTCGTCGATCACGGACGCTCCGAGATCCTGGACGAGCGCCTCCGTCACCCCGCTGAGCGCCAGGTCGGCGGCGTCGCCGAAGCCGAAGTCCAGGCCCTCCAGGCCCGCCGCGAGCAGAGGCGCCGCAGAGGGCCCCTTGCGTGCGGCCTGGCGGGCGGCCCCGGTCCGCCGCGGGCGGGACGCCCTCTGGGCGGCAGGTCGAGCGGGCACGGCGATCTCCTGGACCACGCTCACGGGCTCCAGTGCACGCTTCTCCACCTGGGCGTTCATTCCGAGGCTCAGCGCACACACGCCCGCCGTCCCCAGAACCGCGATGCCCATGGCAGCGAGATGGCGCAGCAGGTCAGCCATCCTCGGCGTCCGTGACCACACCGATTTCCTTCGCGCCTCCCAGCCGGCACTGATCGACGACCTCGACGAGCTTTTCGGCCGTGACCCGCCGGTCGCTGACCACGAGCACCGTCTTGTCGCCGCTCCGGGAGAGCGCATCGCGGACCCGGCTCTGGACCATCCAGGGCCGGACGGGCGTCTCGTCGATGTAGACCGCGGCGGACCGGTCGATGAACACCCGGAGCGCCCGGGTGTTTGCCGGCGAGGCGCTCTGGGCGCCCGGGCGCTCGATCTGCAGTTCGGCATCCTTGGCAAAGGTCGTGGTGACCATGAAGAAGATGAGCAGCACGAGGATGCAGTCGATGAGGGGCACCACGTCGATGTGTGGGTCGCTGTGGGGGGCGTGCTGTCGCCGGCTCATGCGGGCACCCGCTTCAGGCTGCCCGAGTAGATGGCCTTCAACTCCTCGAGCTCCAGGCTGAGCTTCTGCTCGAAATGGTGGAGGACGCCGCCCATCAGCAGACCCGGCACGGCGATCGCGAGGCCCATCTGGGTTGCGTACAGGGCCTCGACGATGCCTCCGGCGATGCCCTCCGAGGCGGTGGAGGTCATGGACTGTCCCAACGAGCCGAAGGTCTCGATGAGCCCGGTCACCGTGCCGAGCAGGCCGAGCAAAGGCGACATGGCCACCAGGCATTTCACGAGCATCGTCCCGCGCTGGAGGCTCTCCTCGAGGTCGGCGAAGGCCTCGTCCAGGAAGGGACGGGGAACCGGGCCGCCGAATCGCCGCCAGAGGGCTGCGCCCCGGCTTGCCGCCTCTCCGATGACGCCCTGGGCACGCCCCTCCGGCCTGACCCGCCATGCAGCCACCAGGGTCCTCAGGTCGCGCCGATCCCCCCGCCGGAGCACGAGCAAGCGCTCCCCGAGGGCGAACCAGAGCACGAAGGCGGTGGTGAAGAGGGCGGGCATGACGACGCCTCCCCCCTGCCAGAGGTCGTAGACCTGGAGCAGGAGGGAATCACTCATTCGCCACCAGGAGCCGTTCGACGGGGTCCTCGTACGCGCATTCCTGTTCGGACCGCTGGAGGTCGAATGCGTTGACCAGGGCCAACGCCCCGCGTTCGACGGTGTTCTTCACGGAACTGCCGACGCTGGCCAGGAGGTTCCCGACGAGCAGGGTGGGGATGGCCACCGCAAGACCCATGGCCGTGCAGACCAACGCCTCTGCGATGCCGGCCGACATCAGCTTCGGATTTCCGGTTCCGTGCTCGGTGATGACGTTGAAGGTCGCGATCATGCCGGTGACGGTACCGAGCAGCCCCAGCAGGGGAGCGCCGGCCGTGATGACCACCAGGGCCGAGGCGAAGCGGTCGATAAGCGGCGTCTCGCGGAGGATGGCCTCGTCCACCACGCGATCCAGCTCCTCTCGGGAACGGTGTGCGTTCTCGAAGACCGCCTTCAGCACCCGAGGGATCGATCCGCCCCGCTTCCGGAGAAGGCTCAGGGCCTCCTCGAGCCGGTCGGCCCGAACCCGTTCGGTGACGGCGTTCACGAGCGGCATGCCGCCGCGCCTCGCGAGCGCGAGCGTGCCGGCCCGCGAGAGCGCGAGAAGGGCGCTCAAGCAGCCGAGCCCGAACAGCACGTACCCCATGGCGCCCGCATCCTCGAGCACCGAGCCGAGCCCCGTCTCCTTCTCCTTTTCGATGGTCAGGCGGTCCGGCTCGAAGAGGTGGACCTCCAGATCCGCGGGTCGCTCCCCGGCGGCGAGCGCCGCGGCCGTCGCCTGGCCGAACCTCCTTCGGAGCTGGAGCTTTCCCTCGGCCACCGGGGCCAGCGCACCCGATCCCTCATCGGATACGCCCCAGGCGGCGACCCGGCCCCAACGGAAGATCCGTCCCTGGACCTGCTGGCCCTCGGGAAGGAAGAAGGCCCCCTCCTCCGAGCGGATCGCGCCCGTCTCGGCCAGGCGCTCGGCCGAGGCGCGGAAGATGAGCGGGATGGCCGTGGTGGGGTCGTCGAGCGGGTCGAGGTCGAGCGTGTCTTCCGCCTGCTGGAGGGTGGACGAGAGCACGGAGTTGGCGTCGTCCATCTCCCCGAGTTCGCGATCCACGATGTCGCGCTCGTCCTCGGCGAGGTCGGCCTCGTGGGCCGTGGAGACGAGCTTCGCCTGGACGGTTTCCAGACGAGCGTTCGCCTGGGCCACGCGCTGGGCGGCCTCCCCGCTCATCTCCTGGAGCCGCTCCTCGAGCTCCCGCTTCTCCGCGCTCAGGTAGGCGAACTCCTTCTGATAGGCGGCGTCCAGGCTGGACGCCATGGCCCCTGGGTCGGTGGCCAGGGCTGCGCCGAGGAGACAAAACAGGATCATGACCCAGCTCCCGGGTCGGGGAGCGTGAAGTCCCCGCTGCGCACGCCGTGCGCGACCTTGTTGAAGAAGCTCTCGACCGCCCTCTGGTCTTCACGCAAAGTCAGCGCCTTCCACGTCCAACCCTCGGCCGAGCGCACCGCCGTCCCGTACAGGCCGCCGTCCGTCCGGAAATACAGCGCCACCATGCCGAGTCGAGCCACGTCGGCCAGCACCTCCTGCCCGTCCAGCGGCACGATCTGTCGATCCAGGCCGTTCTCGCGGGTGAGGCGGAGCTCGTCCTCGGTGAACGCCCAGAGACGTGCCGTCGCGCCCTCCGGGGAGATCAGGCCCGAGGCGAGCTGGTCCTGGATCCTGTCCAGCTCCGCCTGCCGCTCGGCCAGGTGGAAGGGCAGGCTGAAGTCCACGGCGGTCCGGATCCGCCGGATGGACTCCAGGAGGGCCGGGGTGAGCGTCTCACCGCGCGTGCTCGAGCGGGCCAGCTCCGCCCGACTGGCGTCCACCTCGCCCCGGACCTGGGAGAGCCTGAGCTCCTCACGCCGGAGCTGGACCTCCACCTCCATCACCTGCGCCTCGACGGCCTTGATCCTGGCCCTCGTGTCCTCCTTGGAGGCTGCGATCTCGCTGGACAGCGTCTCCACCTCGCGGCGGAGGCGCGCCAGCTCGGAAGCGCGGTGACCCGCGGCCTCCTCTGCGAACGCGCCGGCTGGCAGGCAAAGCAGGAGGACCAGGACGAATCCTCTCCGGGGGCTCATGGATCAGTCTTCGTCGTGGTGGGTCCAGCCGGCCGTCCAGTCGTTGGTCGCGTCAAACGCGCCCTTGTAGCTGACCTGCTGGAAGAAGCTGTCCGAGGGGGCCTCGCCGCCGGTGGCGAGCACGGATCCGGACTTGAGCCGGAAGTCGGGCGCCGAGGGGTTCAGCGGGTCGACCAGGCCCAGGTCGGGGGCGATCGAGTTGCCCTCGCCGCCCGTGAAGATGGGCTCCTCGTCCGTATCTTCGAAGGCACTGGCGCAGGCCAGCACCGAGTGGGTGATCCAGGCGTCCCCGCTCGTGAACCCGGAGAGGGTCTCGCTGTCGCGGAGGGACAGGCACGCCTTGGAGAAGTCCATCACCGCCAGGTTCTGGAGCTTCGGCTGCGTGCCCTTGCGGATGAGCATGCCGAAGTTGTCCTCCTTGAGCGCCTCGTCGCCCACGAGGGTGACGTTGACGATCGTCGGGGTGGTGAGGGGCTCGGCCGCGTAGTCGTCCGGGTTGTTGTCGCCCTCGAAGCCGTTGTTGCCCCCGCCGAGGATCTGCTGGACCACGGCGAACTGGATCTTGCCCTGGTACCCGAGGTCCCAGTCGATCCCGTCGTCGCCGGGGGAGGTGCAGACCAGGTGCGTGGCGTTGACCGCCCCGCCCCAGAACTCGATGCAGTCGTCGAGGGTGTTGTGGACCTGGATGTAGTCGAGGGTGGTGCCGCTGCCCACGCCCTGCAGCCCGAGGCCGTTGACCTCGTTGGCCTTGCTGATCTCCGTGCCGCCGAACTCGATGACGACGTACTTCAAGGAGCCGCTGTCGTCGGCGTTGTCACTGCCGCCGTAGGTCCCGGTACCGCCCTCGCCCTCCGCCTCGCAGGGGGTGCTGCCATCGGTGCAGGCGTTGATCTTCCCCAAACCGTTGATCACGAGGCCGCCCCAGTCTCCGCGCGCTCGCGAACCGACGGGCTGGTCGGAGGTGAAGACGATGGGCGCCGAGACGGTTCCCTCGGCGACGATGTTCGCGTGCCTGCTGATGATGAGCAGGCCGTTGGTGGCGGACTCACCGTAGATCCGGGTGCCCGGCTGGATCCTCAGGGTCGTCTCGTTGACGTCGTCCCCGATGATCACGGCGCTGCGCAGCAGCCACGCCTTGTCGGAGGTGAGGACCATGTCCTCGGTGTAGGTGCCGGAGAGCACGCAGGCGCCACCCTCCTCGACGCAGTCCGCTACATTGCCGGTGTCGTCCAGGGTGTTGGTGTCGTCGGGAGTGTTGCTGTCGTGGGTGTCGCCCGTCTCCTCCCCGCCGTTGCACGCGACGAGGGGAACAAGGGCCAGAATTGCGATCAGATTGCGCATGTTCGCTCCTGGTTGGAGGGGAAGGGATGGCTGTGGCCACCCGGTGTCGAGCGCCCAGGAGTCTACGGTCCCTGTTTGGCGGGACAGTGACGCCACGGCGGCGGGAGGATGGAGATTCGGGGGCATCCCAGGACTTGCCGATTACCCCGATAGTGCCACTCACTTGGCCCGATCCTGTCTCATCCGGGGGATACCGTGGGCCCCTATGGACGAAGCCATCCTCATCGTGGACGACGAACCCGATCTGGTCGCCGCGCTGGACTATTCCCTGCGCCGCGAGGGGTTCGTCACGCGGACCGCAGCCTCCGGGCACGCGGCTTTGGAGGCCGTCGCGCTGGAGCCGCGTCCCGTCCTGGTGCTGCTCGACTGGATGCTGCCGGACCTCCCTGGGACCGAGGTGTTCCGGCGTCTCCGCAACGACCCCTCCACCGCGTCGATCCCCGTGGTGATGGTGACGGCCCGGGGGGAGGAGGTGGATCGGATCGTGGGTCTGGAGCTCGGGGCCGAAGACTACATCGTCAAGCCCTTCAGCATCCGTGAGTTGGTGCTCCGGGTCCGCGCGGTGCTCAGACGGTCCAGGGTCGCCGGGCCCGACACGCCGTCTCCTCCGGACCGGATGGTCTCGGGCGCCCTCGTGGTGCACCGCGAGGCGCACCGGGCCTGGGTCGACGGCTCCGAGATCGACCTGACCGCCCAGGAGTTCCGCCTGCTCCTCGTGTTCCTGGACCACGCCGGACGAGCCCTGACACGCGAGCAGATCCTCGCGGACGCTTGGGAGGACGGAGTCAGCATCACCGAGCGTGCGGTGGATACCCACATCAAGCGACTGCGCCGCAAGCTCGGCACGTCGGGCGCGCGGATCGAGGCGATCCGCGGCGTCGGCTACCGTTTCTCGGCCAACGTCGAGTAGGCCCGCCCCCCAGGCCGCCTCGCGGCGGGGTCCGCAAGACCTCCGGGGCCGCAGGGGTACGTGATCCCCGCGATTGCACGGAAGGACCGTCCTGGGGTACGTACGGTGTCCCGGCCATACACTCTCGAAGGCACCGCGGCATGATCGTCACCTGCGAGCGATGCAACGCTCGGTACAAGCTCGACGACTCCCGGATCAAGGGCCGGGGTGCCCGGATCACCTGTCCGAGGTGCCACCACGTCTTCACGATCCTCGTCGATCCACCGGCGGAGAGGGCCGCTGAGCCCGCGCCCGATCCTGGGGTCGAGCCGGGGCCGCCCGAGGGCGGGAGCGGGCAGCACCTGCGTCCGTTGCAGGCCGCCCGGCTCGAGGTGCCCCAGGGGTCCGCCGATCGGCTCGACTTTCGGAAGGTGGGCATCGCCACCTGGAAGGTCAAGGTCAAGAGCGGTCTCGTCTACGACTTCTCCGACATCCGGACGCTCCGGAAGTACATCCAGGATCACCGCGTCACCGAGGACGACGTCATCTCCTGGGACGGCCTCCGGTGGACGCGGATCGGCGACATCCCGAACCTGGACGCGTTCTTCCTGCAGGTCTACGAGGAGCGCGTGCCGGTCCCCGGGCCCGCTCTGGCGCAGGAGGAGGCCGAGGACGCCCCCACCATCGTCGTGGGCATGGGGACGCTCGGCTACAACCGCCCCACGGGAGTCTTCGAGCGGCCCGACCTCGCATCCGACGCCTCGCTGGCGGAGGCGTCCGAACCGTCCTCCCCCGGCGACGCGCACATCCCCCGCTTCGTGGATCCCTTCGAGGCTCTCAAGAAGTCGCGTCTGAAAGCCAAGGGGCGAAGCAGTCCCGTGCAGGACCCCGGGACGGTACGGGGCGGCTGGCGCGTGCGCACGGCCTTCGTGGCCGGCCTGGCCGTGGTCACCCTCCTCGCGGTCGCCTGGTTCATCGGCTCCCGGCCCGCACCCGAAGCGCCCGCACGACCCGTGGCCACGACCCCCGCCCTTCCGGATGCCAGCGACTTTCGAGCGCAGATGCGGGATCGGATCGAGCAGCAACTGGAGCAGCGGGACCCGCTCCCACTCGAGCCCGAGCCCGAGGAAGCCCTCCGCCCGGTCGTACCCCCCGATGCGGCCCTCCGGCGGGGGACCTCCCCGGCCCTGACCTTGTCCCCGCCGAGCATCGCTCCTCCCTCGCCGGCCTCCGTGGCTGATCTCGCGGCCCGAGGTGACGCGTTGCGGGAGGCGGGCGACTGGGCCGCCGCGACGGACACCTACGCCCGTGCCGCGGCCCTGGATCCGGGCAATGCCGGGTACCGCTTCCGGTACGGAGAGGGGCTGGTCCACTCGGGTCGGCCGGCCGAGGCGCGGCAGGTGCTCGAGGCCGCCTCCCTGGCGGGCGTGGCGGCCGCGCACAAGCTCCTCGGCGACCTGGCCCGAGACCGGCAGGACGTCCAGGACGCCGTGACCCACTACCAGGAGTACCTGAAGAGCGAGCCTCCGGATCGGGCCGCGATCGAGCAGGTGCTTCGGGATCTTTCGGACGACTGATGGACACCGTCTGCCCCGCGTGCCGCCGCGCCGGGCGCCCGCCCGTGCTCGAGATCCTGCTTTCTCCCGGCCGCTGCCGGAGCTGCGGCGCCCTCCTCCCCCCGGTGCCCGCCGAGGACGTGACCGAGGAGGGCACCCTGCCCCCGGTGCCCCCGTTCTCCACGGGAGGCGCCTGGATGCTGCGCTGCCAGGGACGCACCTGGCGCATCGCCAGCGACGAGGTCCTCCGGCGGTGGATCGTGGACCGGCGCGTGTCGGCCGGCGACCTGGTCTCCCTGGACGGCGTACGCTGGGAGCCGGTGGAGCGGCAGCCCGCGCTCCGGGACCTCCTCGCCGTGGTCGCGCGCCTCGGCGGATCCCACGCCACCCGGCCGGCCGGCCTGAAAGAAGCTTCCACCCCCGAGACCGGCTGGACGACGGCCGTGGAGCCGGAGGGCGCCCAGCCGCCGCCCCGGTCCCAGATGGCCCCCCGCACAGGAGATCACCATGGCCGAGGACGAGTACTTCGCCAAGATTGAAGCCGAGAAGAAGGCTCGGCTCGCAGCCGACCTGAAGGCTCAGAAGGACCGCACCGCCCTGGAGGAGCGCAAGGCACTCCACTGGCTCAGGTGCGGCAAGTGCGGCGCCGTGATGACCACCCGCATCTTCCGCGGCGTGGAGATCGAGGTCTGCCCGGAGTGCGGGGCGGTCCTGCTCGACCGGGGAGAACTGGAAGCCCTCTCCGGCAGGGACCGCAGCGGCTTCTTCGAGGCGCTCTCCGGCCTGTTCGGCCGGGAGTCTCCCTGAACAGGTTCGTCCATGGGTCTGGGGGCGTTTCGGGCGCTGCGGATCCGAACCGGGAAGACCCGGAACCGTCCCCGGCTGACAGCTGACAGCCTCGACGGTCGGGCGCCGAATCAGTACAGCACCTGCTCCTCGGTCATGGAGATCACCTCGTCGAAGGTGGTCTCGCCCATGGCCATCTTCCGGATGGCGCACTCCCGGAGCGTGAGCATTCCGTCGTTGAGCGCCTCCTTCTTGATCTCGGCCGCCGGTGCGCGCTCGGTGATGAGACGGGCGATCCGCGGCGTGACCGGCAGCACCTCGAACACACCCGTACGCCCGTGGTAGCCGGTGCCCCGGCACTTCGCGCAGCCCACGCCCCGCCGGACCTTGAGCTTGCGGTCTTTCGCGCCCGTGATCCGCAGGGCCAGGACCTGCTCCTCGGTGAGCACCTCGTCCACCGCGCAGTGCGGACAGATCCGGCGGACGAGGCGCTGGGCCACCAGGCCCTGGAGCACGCTCGCGACGAGGAACGGGTAGACGCCCAGGTCCAGGAGCCGAGTGACGCCGCTCGCGGCGTCGTTGGTGTGGAGCGTGGAGAGGACGAGGTGCCCCGTGAGGGCCGACTGGACGGCGTTCTCGGCGGTCTCCGGATCGCGGATCTCGCCCACCATGATCACGTCCGGGTCCTGCCGCAGGAGGTTCTTGAGGGCGTTGGCGAAGGTGAACCCGATCCGGTGCTGGACAGCGATCTGGTTGAACGCCTCGTGGACGATCTCGATGGGGTCCTCGAGCGTGCAGATGTTGATCCGCGGGTTCTGGACGTGGTGGAGGGCCGAGTAGAGGGTGGTGGTCTTCCCGGAGCCCGTGGGGCCGGTCACCAGCACCATCCCCGATCGGGCGGCGAGCAGGCGCTCCACGACCAACAGTTCGCTCGGTAGGAATCCGAGGCCCCCCAGGTCCCGCACGTAGACCCCGGGGTCGAAGACCCGCAACACCACCTTTTCGCCGAAGGCGGTGGGCACGACGGACACGCGGAACTCCACCTCCTGTCCCTCGAAGGAGGTCTTGAACCGTCCGTCCTGCGGGAGGCGCCGTTCGGCGATGTCGAGCCGGCCCAGCATCTTGATCCGACTCACGACCGCCGCGTGCACGGCCTTGGGCAGGCGGTGGATACGGTGGAGCACGCCGTCGATGCGCATCCGGACCCAGGCCTCCTCCCGCTTGGGCTCCACGTGGATGTCGCTGGCCCGCTGCTCCAGGGCGTAGTTGAGCAGGTACCAGACCGCCTGCACGATTGGCTGGTCGCTGGCATCGAGCTCGTGGGCGCCCTTCAGCCGGTAGAACTGCTCCAGGTTGCCCAGGTCGGGCAGGTCGGATCGGAACTCGGCCTCCGCAGCCTGCATGGAGCGGCGGAAGCCATGAAACTCCACGAGGATCTGGAGGATCTCCGACTTGGAGGCCACCACCGGGCTCACCCGCTTGCCCTTGAACCGCTCGATGCTGTCCAGCAGTTCGCGGTCCCAGGGGTCGGCCACGGCCAGCGTCAGCCCATCGTCGGTCTCCTCGAGAGCGACCACGAGGTGCCGCTCGGCGAAGGGGCCCCCGAAGGACTCGGTCACGAGCCGGTAGTCGAGGGAAAGCGGGTCGAGGGTCACGAACGGGAGGGAGAGCGCTTCGGCCACCGCGCGGGTGATGGACTCCTCGTCGAGCAACGCCTCCGGCCGATCGGCCCGGTGGAAGCGGAACGACGCCACCAGCTCGATCTCGCTCACCGCGTAGGTGACCCGCTGCCGGCCGAGCATCCGGCGCAGTTCGGCGCGCTTGTCGAGCAGGACGTGGCGGGCCTGGTCCCGGCCCCGGTTGCGGACGTCCTGTGCCTGGCCGGCTTGGAGCAGGCCCCGTGTCTGGAGCAGGGCGAGCAGGTCCTCGAGTCGCTTGAGGTGCGTCACGGGGGCAGGGTCTCCGGCACGGAACGTATCTCCGGCGCGGATGGGCAGAGACGGCGCACGTCCCAGGCGCCGCCCTCTGCCCCCGCCACGTGGGGCGCGCCCAGGACGGGCTCGAGCCGCGCCACCTCGGACGGCGTCCCGGCGATCACCGCCCATCCCTCCTGTCCGAGCGCACACAGGTCCGGTGGGTCCACGGCCATCCAGGCATCGCGGCTCGAAGCCACCCAGCGGCCCGTGTCGGAGCGCGCGGGCGGTGGGCCCGGCCGGTCGGGGTCGACCAGGAGCGAGCGGCCGTGCACGCGCTGGTCGAGAAGGGCCCGCTGGGGATGGATCCCCGGTCCTGCGGCGGGGACCCAGACGAGCGGGCCCGGGGGCAGGTCACCGATGGCTGCCAGCACGTCCGGAGCCGAGGCGTCGGCCACCGGCAGCGGCCAGGGCAGCGGGGAGAGCAGCGCGTAGTCGAGGAGCACCGCGCCGGCCGCGATCGGGGCGACCGGGCGGCCGAAGCGGGTGCCGAGGCGCCGGCTGCCGCGGGCGGCCAGCATGGCCAGCGCCACCTGTCCGAGGAGCATCAGGCGGCCGTGGTGGTGGATGCGATTCCCCAAGGGCACGAGGTCCACCATCCACGCCGCGGGGTTGTCCACGCCGAGCGGGCTGCCGCCGGCCCTCAGGCGGGGGCCGGGCGCCAGGACCAGGGGAACGGCGAGCACCCACCACCACCGGCTGCGGCCCGCGGCGAGGGCCAGCGCCAGCGCCGCGATGCCCAGGTAGGCGGGGTGGAGCCGGACGACCGCCCCGGACGGAGGGGTGACGGGCCCGGGCGCCACGAACGACACCAGATCCGCACCGTCCCAGGGATTCAACGGCCAGAGCGGCTCGGGTCCCTCCACGCGCTGGCTCGTCTCTGGCCGGATCTCGCTCCAGGCCCTGGGCCCCAACAGGGCCACGGCCGGCGTGGCGAGGGCGGCTGCCAGGAGCGCGGCCGCCCCCCAGCGCCCCGCCTGCCGCGGCCGCCGCACGAGGGCGGCCAGGCCCGCCCCCAACGCGAGCAGGGACCCCATCAACGCCAGGTACGGGCCGCACCAGGCCAGGACGCCCAGACCGCCGCCCACGCCGGCCACCCACCGCCAGGACGGCAGGATGGGCGGATCCGTCTCCGCCGGCCGAGGGGGCACGGGCACCACCACCATCGCGGCCACCACGGCCAGGAGGCCGAGCGCGAGATCCTCCGTGAGCCCCGAGGCCACACTCCCGGCGAAGACCGGACCGAGCGCCAGGGTCAACCCCCCGATCCACGGGTGGCCCCCCGCCCGGCGGGCGGCCCAGGCGCCCCCGAGGAAGGCCCCGGCCACGGCGAGGACCTGGGCCAGGTTCCAGGCCGCGAGGATGCCCACCGCCCGGCTCGCCGCCCCGAACACCGCCGCGAGGAGCGGATCGATGGCGGCCCGCTCCAGGGCCACCGGAAGGAGCGCCGTGCGCGCGGGCCATTCGGGAAGCGCGAGGCCCCGCCACCACCAGGACCAGGCGTGTCCCCAGACCTCGCCGCCGCGCCAGGCGAGGATGGGCTCCCCCTCGGCAAAGGGCAGCCGGGCCGACGCGAGCCCCGCGAGCGCCAGGGCGCCGGCGAGCCAAAGGACCCACCGCTGTCCGAGCCGGGCCGACGCGCACGCCTTCGGGGAAGTCCGGGCCATCCCGGGTCCGGTATCACGGGCCGGGCGAACCGGGCCGCTCCCAGCACGATAGGCGGTTTCCATGGACACCCGCCTGCTTCTCCTCCTCGTCCTTGCCCTCCTCACGCCGCCCGCCGCCGGAGCCGGTCGTCGCCCCCGCCCCGCTGCCCGAGGGGTTCAGGTGGAGGCCGTGGGCGTGGTCCCCCTGGACGGCGGCGGCACCGTGCTGCTCGCCGACCTGGACCACACCCGCCTGGTGCCCATCTCCGTGGGCTCGACCGAGGCGCTGGCCATCGCGCTCCGTATCGAGCGCCGGCGCTACGAACGCCCGCTCACCTACGACCTGATCGATGCGATCCTGGACGGGATGGGCGGCGAGGTGGTGGAGGCCCGCATCGATGACCTCCGGAGCGGCACGTTCGTCGCCCACCTCACCTTCCGCGAGGGCCGTCGCTCCTTCACGGTGGACACCCGGGCTTCCGACGCCATCGCGGTGGCGCTGGGTCGAGGCGTGCCGTTGTGGCTGGCGGCCCCGGTCCTGGACGGAGCAGGCCTGCCCTGGCCCGAGACGCCCCTCGTACCGGATCCCACAGCGCCCAGCCTGTGACCGGAGCGGATCGGACTCGGTTTGCTGGCGCAGCAAGTCGAGTTCTGTCCCGTCGGAGGGGCCTCGGCAGGGCCTGGCGTGGACACAACGG
>JAFGLY010000170.1 GCA_016927815.1 Deltaproteobacteria bacterium
CTACAGTCTACAGTCTACGGCCTGTGGCCTACGAAGGACTGCTCCAGAACGCGAACCGCATCCGGTCGTCGGTCTTGCCGGCAGCGGCGTCCACCACGGACGCGAGCCGGACACAGGGGCAGATGTAGCCGACGATGCACTCGACCCAGGGGAAGTGGCCCGTGAATCCCGACCGGTACCATTCGCCCATCCCCGGGATGGTCGAGGAGAGGGCGATGGCGGCCACGTCGTCGTTGCCGGCCTGTGCGCGGGGGACGGCCACCACGGCGGCGCCGACGGCCAGGAGGAGGGCGGAGACGAAAGCGAAGCGCTTCATGGCGGGTCCTTTCGGAAGGTCAAGGGACATGCTCGACGCGAACGGAGGGGTCGAGGTCGAGGGTGAAGAGAGGGTCGGGAAGGGGCTCTCCGACTTCGGGCTGGAGGATGTGGATGTCGACCCGGACCGATCCGCCCTCGTCGGGAGCCGTGACCGCGATCCGGGTGGGAAGGAGCAGGCCGGGTGCCACCTCGCGGTGATCCGACGCCTCCACCGATAGCACGAATCGGCCCTCCCGGCGAACCTCCGAGGACAGGATCCGATCGTCCTCGGCGATCAGGATCGTGATCCGGCCGCCGGTCTCGTCCGTACCCGTGGCCAGTGCCGCGCCGGTCGGCGCGCCGGCGGGCGGAGCCTCCCAGGTCCAGGTCATGCCCGCGGCCTCGACGCCCGTCCGGAATCCCGGGACCGCCACCTTGCCGAGCGCGGCCTCCAGGATCCGTCTCCGCTCGTCGGGTTCGAGGGCGTCGAGCCGCACGCGACGCGCCTTGTGCACGGCGGGCACGTAGTCCCAGAGGACGTGGCCGTCGCAGGCGAGAACCCGCTGCGTGTCGCCCGAGTAGTCCACCCGGAAGGCGCCGTCGTGGCGCATCGCGTGCCTCCAGCGCTCCTGCGGGTGCACGCCCCTCCGGTGCGTGGTCCTGAGCACGCCGTACCTCAACGTGTCGAGCGAGGCGAAGCGGGCATCCACGGCAGCGAGCCGAGCAGCGGGATCGCCCGTCGGGAGGAAGGGGGGAACCTCCGCGACGCCCGTCTGGGCCTCGGTCGCCGGGAGGGAGCCGCCGGGGTCGGCCACGACCGCGACCAGGAGGGCGAGGACGACGGCGGAGGACATGGCTCGAGAGCCGGAGGTGGAAGGTTGCCCTGCAGGGTCCGCCCTCATATCCTGTGCCATCCGAGCCCGTGGAGGGCGGATCCGCATGAAGATCTGCACCCTGTGCAAGTCCCGCTACGATGATCGCGTGGACTTCTGCTTCCGCGACGGCACACCTCTGGTGCCCGACACCGAGCCGTTGCCCCCCGGGTCGGGCCCGGTGCTCGGGAGGGACCTCGGAAGGCCCGTCGCGCCCCCGGTGCCGACGCCGCCCCCGGTCCCGGATCTTGCCTCCGCCCGCACGGAACCGGGCCAGACGGACATCGTCGAACCCCGATTCTCCTTCCGAAAGGCCCGTTCCACGGGTGGTGCCGCCGGTCGGTTGGCCATGGGCGCCTTCGACACGCCCACGAGTGCTCTCCTCGACGTCCCGGTGACGAGCGGTATCGCCCCTTCGACGCCCGTGGCGCCCGAACCTCCGCCGCTTCCCCCCCCGCTCCCCCCTCCGGTGGAATTCGGCGCGACCACGCTCATTCCCGAGGAGGAAGCTTCGCCCCGTCCGTCGCCGTCCGCCTCGGCGAGGCTGTCCGGACCGTCCGAAGCATCCGGCCCGCCTCCCCGCCCCGTCGTTCCACAGGTGCCGGACCCTCTGCCAACCGTGAGCGAGGTTCCCGTTTCCGAGGTGCCCGAGGAGGCCACCGAGCCTACCGAGCCCGCGGTGGCTCGGCCGTCGGGGTCCGCTGGCCGCGTCGTTCCCTGGATCGCCGGCATCGCGGCCGTCCTCGCGGTGATCCTCGCAGGCGTGCTGCTGTTCGGTCGGGGAGGGGAGACCCCCACCGGAGAGGCGGACCTTCCGCCTGTCGCGGCACCCGCGCCCGAGGTGGCGGCACCCGTGCCCGACCTGGCCGAGACCACGCCCGAGGCGACGCCCGCGCCGGAGGCGGCGGCACCCGTGCCCGACCTGGTTGAGACCACGCCCGAGGCGGCACCCGCGCCCGAGGCGGCGCCCCCGCCGGAGGCGGTGCGTTCCCAGGTCGCAGAGGCCCCTCGGGAGCCTGCCGCACCTGCGGTGGCCGCAGGGGGCGCCGAGCCCCCGCCGCGCGACGTTCCGCCCGCAGTCTCCCCCGAGATGCGGACCCCCGTTGGGTCCGGGAGCGGAACGGCCGCAGCGGACCTGCCGGTCCCCAAGGGCACGATCACCTTGAGGAGCGAGCCCAACGGGGCGAGCGTCCGGATCGGGGACACGATCGTGGGTCGCACCCCCATCGACCATCACCCTCTGGCCCCGGGCAGCCACACCGTGCGGGTCGAGATGGACGGATACCAATCCCTGTCCCGGATGGTGAACCTGAAGTCCGATCAGCACGAGGATCTCGGCACGATCCCCTTGGAGTCCGCGGCGCGGATCACGGGCAAGGTCACCCTCTGGGGCGACGGGCTCGATGGGGCCAAGGTCTTCGTGGATCACGAGTACGTCGGCCTCCTCCCGATCCAGACGACACTGGAGGAGGGGTCGCACGCCTTCTTCGTCCAACCGTCCTCGGGTGACGCGTTCTCGGTCGTTCGGAACGTCAAGTTCGAGGGATCCGGGATCGGCGTCTCCCTCGAGCTCCAGCGTCCCTGACCCGTTCCGGCTGGACGGGCTGCGATACACGCGGTAAACGGCAAAGACCGCACTTTCCCGCTTTCGGAGGCCCTGTGGCCAACGAACCTCGCGAAGCTCCCGTCACTCCCTCGGATCACCAGGCGGACGTCCTGTTCCGCGTCCAGATGAAGGTGGCCGACATTGCGCTCGGCTACTGGAAGCAGGGCTTGATCGCGCTCGCCGTCGTGCTCGCGCTGGCGCTCACGGTGGGGCTCGTGTCCAACCACATCCGGGACAGCCGGCGGGCCACCTCCGCCGCCGTCGCCCGGGTGGACGCCGAGGTCCCGCCCATGGACCCCGGGTCGTTCTACGGCCTGTCTCCCGCCGACGACCTCTCGGATCCGGAGCGCGTGGCCGCGCTCGAGAAGGCTGCCCGGGGGTACGAGGCCGCGGCGCGGGACGGCACGGGTCCAGCCGTCGTGGAAGCCTGGGTTCGAGCCGGCGAGACCTGGCAGCGCCTGGAGCGCACCGATGAAGCCATCCAGGCCTTCCAGGAGGGGTACGAGAGAGGCGGAAAGGCCATCTACCGGTACGCCCCGGGCAACCGGCTGGCCGTCCTGCTGGCCGACGCCGGGCGCCACGAGGAAGCCGAGGCGATCTACCGGAAGATGGCCACCGGACTCGACGGGTACCTCGCGGAGCAGGCTCTGATGGATCTCATGGCCCTGCAGGCCGCCTCGGGCAGGGCCGAGGCGGTGAAGCGGTCTGCCGCCGAGTTCCGGGCCCGCTTCACCAAGAGCCCGCGTCTCCCGCAGGTGGCCGCCCTCGAGGCCCAGGCGAGCGCTCCCGCCGATCCTGCCCAGGCACCCGGGACGCCCGCACCCGCCCCGAGCGCGCCCTGATGCCCTTCTTCGCGTTGCCCGCGGACCTCCCTCCGCCCCCTCCGGTCCTGGAGGCCGGGCCCCTGGACCACCGGCCCGCGGACTACGACGGCTCCTTCGACGCCCCTCCGTTCACCTCCTGGATCCGCCGTCTTCCTGGAGCCAAGCCCGTCATGGCCTCGCGATCGGACACGGCCCGGCCGCTGGTCGAAGGGCCCTGGATCTACACGGGGACTCCAGGACGGGAAGCCTTGTTGCGCCTCTCCCGTGAGGACGCCTCGACGGATCTCGTGTTCCCAGCAGCCGGACCGGTGAAGGCCGAGCCCGTGCGCGTGGGGGATCGGATCGTGTTCGCCGACGGCGCCGGCTACGTGTGGTGCTACGACGACACGAGCGGCGGGGAGATCTGGCGACGCTTCACGGGCGCCCCGGTCCTGTCCCGGCCCCAGGTGCTCGACGCGGTGGTCTACGTCGCCGCGCTCGACAACGTGGTCCACGCGATCGATCTCGACACCGGAGAGAGCCTCTGGCAGTACAGCCACCCGCCGGACAAGACCCGGTTCTCAGACCTGGAGCTGTACGGCGCGCCCACCCCCGTACCCGCGGGTGCGTGGCTCCTGGCGGGCTTCCACGACGGTCGCCTCGTGGCCCTCGACCGGTCGTCCGGCGAGAGCGCCTGGGAGCGCACGGTAGGGGAGGGGAGGTACCCGGACCTCATCGGGGAACCGCTCGTGGTCGGGCCGACCGCCTACGTGGGGGGGTTCTCCGGGCCCTTCCTGGCCGTGGACCTCGACACCCGCAACGTCCTGTGGCGCATCGATGCCGGCACCGCCGCGCTGCCGGCGTTGGTGGCCGGAACGCTCTACGTGGCCGGCACCGACGGCATTCTGCGTGCCGTGGACGCGGGCACGGGCGAGGTGGCGTGGGAGTGGGACTCCCAGTCGCCGGGCGCGCTGTCCCGGCCCCAGGTCACGCCCGCCGGGGTCCTCATCGGCTCCTCAGACGGGGGCCTGTGGCTCATCGACCCCGCGTCGGGCCGGGTGGTGTGGACCTGGGACGAGGGCTTCCGGCTCACGGGCGTGTCCGGATCGCCCGCCCTGGACGGCCGCCAGGCCGTCGCGGTCACCAACGCCGGCAACCTCCTGTCGCTGGTGGCACCGTCCAGGCCCTCTCGATCCCGACCGGCCGGGCCGATCCCACGCGGAGCGCCCTAGCGCGTTCGATGCGGGCGCCGTGGGGGTTCAGCCGTCGCTGCCGTCGCAGTCCTGGTCGATCCCGTCGCCCTTGGGGTCGTCGGCGCCGGGGTGGATGTCCGGGTCGCTGTCATCGCAGTCGTCGCCGCCGGCCGTGATCGCGTCGCACCCGTCACCGTCCGCGTCGTCGTCGCTGCCTCCGCTGCAGTCCTGGTCCACGCCGTCGTACCAGGTCTCCTCGGCGCCCGGGTGGACGCTCGCGTTGAAGTCGTTGCAGTCGTCGCCCTCGGGTGCGGCTTCGTTGCGGTAGCCGTCGTCGTCGGCGTCGTCGTCGGTGGTGCCGTGGAGGTCGAGCGAGACGACGCCCCCGGAGCCATCGTGGGCGACCTCGAGCACGGCGGCGGCCGGATCGAAGTCGGTCGGGGTGTAGGTCACCACGAGGTCGCGCGAGGCGTGGGCATCGAGCAGCGCTTCTCCGGGCGTGACGGCGAAGCGTTCGTCGTTGGAGTCGAGATCGACGTGGAGAACGCCGTAGCCGGCGTTGTGAAGGACGACGGTGGCGGAAGCCTCGCGCCCGAAGGGAACGTCGTGGATGTCCAGGACGTCGCAGGCACCGGTGTCGGGCTCGCACGAGAGTTCGGGCCGCCCGATCCTCGAAGGGTAGACGTGCGCCTGGGGTCCGCACGCGACAGAGAGGAGCACAACGAGGAGGACGGCGCGCATACGGTGCCTGTTAACGCGGGCGCCGAAGGGCGGAGGGGGAGGAGGCCGCCCGCCGTCCGACCTGTCCTATGGACCGGGCAGGGCGGATCCAGAACGTCTGATAAGATATATTATGTAAACTAATGCGCAGGCGCGCCAAGGTACCCGGTACCCATCAGGGATCGGCGCGTCCCTGCCCCACCGGGCACCAGGACCGCATCGGGCAGGTCTCGCACGGCGGACGACGCGCGGGGCAGCGGTAGCGACCGAACAGGACGCCGCGGTGACCGAACGCGTTCCAGGCGTCCCGGGGCACCAGGTCCATGAGGATCCGCTCCACCTTCTCGGGCGACGACTCCTGGTGCCAACCCCACCGCCGCGTGACCCGGAAGACGTGGGTGTCCACCACGACCCCCTCCGCAATCCCGAAGGCCGTGCCGAGCACCACGTTTGCCGTCTTGCGGGCCACACCCGGCAGCGCCACGAGCGCGTCCATCTCGCGTGGCACGATGCCGGCGTGGCGCTCCAAGAGCGAGGCGGCCGCGCCCCGGATGGAGCGGGCCTTGGAGCGGAAGAAGCCCGTGGAGTGGATCACCTGCTCCACCTCGGAGGGGTCGGAGGCCGCGAGGGCCCGGGCATCGGGCCAGCGCCGGAACAGCTCGGGCGTGACCGCGTTGACCTGCGCATCCGTGCACTGGGCGGACAGGATCGTGGAGATCAAGAGCTCGAAGGCAGAAGCGTGGACGAGCTCGCAACCGGCGTCCGGGTACAGGGACGCCAGGGCGTCGAGGATGGCCAGGACGTTCTCGGGGCGGTGGGACGGCATGCGGACTCCTCGAAGGCAAGACGCGGCAGGTCGCTGGCTATCGACCCCTGGGGTGGTGGCGGCCATGGATCTCCTTGAGCCGCGCCTGGGCGACGTGGGTGTAGATCTCGGTGGTGGAGATGTCGGCATGGCCCAGGAGCACCTGCACCACCCTCAAGTCCGCCCCGCCCTCGAGCAGGTGCGTGGCGAAGGAGTGGCGCAGGCGGTGCGGGGTCACCGCGTGTCGGATCCCCGCGACCCGGGCCCAGTGGACGATCCGCTTCCACGCGTTCTGCCTGGACATCTTTCGTCCGGTCCGCCCCAGGAACAGCGTCCGGCTGCGCTGCTGGGGATCCAGGAGCGTCCGGCCGTCGGCGAGCCAGGTGTCCAGGAGGGTCGTGGCCCGCTCACCGAGCGGGACCACCCGCTCCTTCCCGCCCTTGCCGCGGATCCGGAGGTAGCCCGCCCTCAAGTGGACGGCCTCGAGCGGCAGCGACACCACTTCGCTCACCCGCAGCCCGGTGGCGTACAGGAGCTGGAGCAGGGCCGCATCGCGCAGGCCGAGCGGCAGGTCCGTCGGATCCGGCGCTCCGAGGAGCGCCTCCACCTCGGACAGCGAGAGCACGTCCGGCAGCGGTCGTGCTGGCCGGGCGCCCTCGACCAGCAGGGTCGGATCCTCCCCGATGACACCTTCCTCTAGAAGATACTTGAAGAATTGTCGGATCGACACGCGGTGGCGGGCCAGGGAGCGCCCCGAGAGGCCCGCGTCGAGGAGGCCGGCCAGGTGCCCGTGGACGTCTTCCCGGGTGACGCGCGCCGGATCCTCCAGACCCCGCTCCGCCTGGCACCAGGACGCAAACCGCACGAGGTCGCGGTGGTAGCTCTCGAGCGTGTTGCGGGAAAGACCCCGCTCGACGCGCCCACGGCCGAGGAATCCCTCGATGGCGAGTTCGAAGGGCGCGGTCCCCTCCCCTGCCCGGCTCATGGTCGCACCGCCTCGAGGTACCGCCCGACGCCCTCCACCACCGCATCGGCGGTTTCGCGCTGGAAGGCCGGCGTGCGCAGGCGCAGTTCCTCCTCGGGATGGGACAGGAACGAGGCCTCGAACAGGATGGCGGGCATCCGTGCGGCCACGAGCACGTGGAACATGGCGGACTTCACCCCCAGGTCCCGGATCTGGTCGGGCCCGAAGACGGTGGACAGGCGTCGGATCACCGCTTCCTGGACCTCGTGAGCCAGCCGCCGGGAAAGCGCGCTCGTCCCCGACACCCTGAGCTGGGACACCACCGCCGAGGTCGGATCCTCTGGGCCGGACACCGAGGCGTTCTCCCGTCGCGCCACGCGGGCCGCGTCCGCGTCGCTGGCCACGTCCAGGTAGTAGGTCTCGACGCCCCACAGAGCGGGCGTGGGGGCGGCATTGAGGTGGATGGAGAGGAAGAGATCCGCGTCCTGCCCGTTCGCCAGGGCGGCGCGGTCCTGCAGCGACACGAACCGATCGGCGTCGCGCGTGAGGAACACCTCTGCGCCCAGCCTGTGCTCGAGTTCGTCGGCCACGCGTTTCGCGAGTCCGAGGGCCACGTCCGACTCCCGCGTACCGGTGGGGCCCACGGCGCCCGTGTCCTCGCCGCCGTGACCCGCGTCCACCACGATGCGGGGTCGGGAGCCGGGCAGAGCGGCCTCGTCCCTCACGAACCCCACGCCGTTGAGGAAGCGCGCCAGGACGTCCGGTCCGGGCAACGAGGGATCCGGGGACGCTTGCGGGCTTCGGAGGTCCAGCAACAGCGCCCGGCGCCCGACCTTGAGGAGGGTCGCGGCCAGGGGCTCCGCGAGCGTGACCACGACCTCGCTCCCGCCGGACACCTCGCCGATCGCCAGCGCCGCGATGCCCCCCTGGTCCACGGGCATCTCCACGCCGCCCGGGATCGGACGGTAGGCGCTCGTGAGCGTGCCGGACGCCGTGGTACCCGGCAGCAGCACGCGGGCCCGTGGGGGAGCCCGCCCCACGCCCGGAGCGCTGGAGGTCCGGGGATCCTCGACCGCACCGTCCAGCACGAGGAGGACACGGGCGTGGTGGTGGCCCACGAAGACCAGGACCTGCTCCAGCACAACGGCGCCGGCAGTGCGAGGCCATGGGACCAGGATGGCGAACAGGACCAGGATGGCGAGGGACCGACGCACGTCAGACCATGCTCCGCAGGCGGTAGAGGACCTCGAGTGCCTCCCGGGGCGCCAGGGTATCGGGCCGGAGTGCCCGCACTGCGTCCACCAGGAGCTGGGCGGCGCCGTTCTCCGGAGCGTCGGGGGCGGCGTCCGCCCCTTCCTCGGGCTCGAGGTCGAAGAGGGAGAGCTGCCGGTCGTCTCGCGGCCGACGCTGCTCGAGCTCTCGGAGCAGGGTTCGGGCCCGGGCCACCACGTCCTCCGGCATGCCCGCGATCCGTGCGCACTGGATGCCGTAGGAACGGCTCGTGGCACCTTCCTGGAGACGGCGCAGGAAGAGGATGCGGTCGCCCATCTCGCTCACGGCCACCCTGAGGTTCACGGTGGCCGGGTGCCGCCGCGCGAAGCCGACGAGCTCGTGGTAGTGCGTGGCGAAGATCGTACGGCAGCGTACGCGGTCGTGGAGCGCCTCCGCCACGGCCCAGGCGATGGCCAGGCCGTCGTAGGTGCTGGTGCCTCGACCGATCTCGTCGAGCAGGACCAGCGATCGCTGCGTGGCGTTGTGCAGGATGT
The DNA here is from genome assembly GCA_016927815.1 of Deltaproteobacteria bacterium. Lineage (GTDB taxonomy): Bacteria > Myxococcota_A > UBA796 > UBA796 > JAFGLY01 > JAFGLY01. Next base: position 9,027 of record JAFGLY010000170.1, read on the forward strand.
TGGCCGTCTCGGCCATCTCGACCATGAAGGTCGAGCGGCCACGTGCCACGTCGTCGGTCGCCCCTACGCGGACGAAGATGCGGTCGCAGACGCCGATGCGGGCCCGTCGGGCCGGCACGAAGGCACCCATCTGCGCGAGCAGCACCACCAGGGCTGCCTGCCGCATGATGGTGGACTTGCCGGACATGTTGGGGCCCGTGAGCACGATCAGGCGCCGGGTGTCGGGCTCCATGCGCAGCGAGTTCGGGATGAACGGCTCGTCGAGGGCCATGGCCTCGACCACCGGGTGTCGGGCCTCCTCCAGGTCCAGGTCCACGCCGGTGTGGACCTCGGGTCGGACCCAGCGCTGGCGCACCGCCACCTCGGCGAGCGTGGACAGCACGTCGAGGTGTGCGAGCGCGGCGGCCAGGACCTGGAGGCGCACAAGAGCCTCGGACACGCGAATCCTCAACGCCTCGAAGATCTCCTGCTCGCGGGCCTTTCGTCGGGCGTCTGCGGTGAGCACCTGGTCCTCGAACTCCTGGAGCTCGGGCGTGACGAACCGGTCGCAGTTCGTGAGCGCCTGGACCCGCCGGTAGTGCTCCGGCACCTTCTTCGAGTTCGCATGGGTGATCTCGAGGGTGTATCCCAGGGCCTTGTGGTGCCGGATGCGAAGGCTGCCGATGCCCGAGGCGATCCGCTCCCGGGCTTCCATCTCGGCGATGGCACCCCGTCCCTTGCGGGCGAGGAGCGCCAGGTGGTCGAGGTCCGGGTCGAAGCCTTCCCGGATCAGGCCCCCCTCGGTCAAGAGGACGGGCGGATCGTCGACGAGCGTGCGGGCGAGGTCGTCGCGGATGTCCTCGCAGAGGTCCTCGGGGAGGAGGGGGCCCAGGGCCTCCAGCGAGGCGAGCGTGCGCGCGAGGTCCGGCATGCGCTCGAGCGACTGCCGGAGGCCGGCCAGGTCGCGGGCATGGGCGCTGCCGAGCGCGATCTTGCCTCCGATCCGCTCGATGTCGGCCACCTCCTCGAGCGTGGCTCTGAGCGCATCACGGCCGGCGCCGTGCTGGAAGAGGATCTCCACGGCGTCGAGACGGGAGCGGATGTCGGCGGGATCCACGAGGGGCCAGGCGAGCCACTCCCGCAGGAGCCGACCGCCCATGGACGTGGCCGTGCGGTCGAGCAGGCCCAGCAGGGAACCTCGACGCGCCCCGCCCACCAGCGAACGGTCCACCTCGAGGTTTCGGCGGGTGGCCGGGTCGAGGTGGAGGTGCCGGCTCGGCCGGACCACCCGGAGGCGATGCACGTTGCGGAGGTCCGAGCGGCTGTTCTCCCGTGCGTACGCGAGCAGCGCACCGGCCGCGCCCACCGCCGGTCCGGGCTCCTCCACGCCCTGCGAGGAGAGATCCGCGATGCCGCAGACGTCCTGGATCAGGCGCACCGCGGCCGGTACCGCGAACCGCTCGCGGGGAACGCGGTTGACGAAGGCGTCGCCCAGCGCCTGCACGAGGACGTCGCCCAGCGGCAGATCCGAGGGGACCACGGCCTCCCGGGCACCCAGGCGGCCGATCTCCACGGCCGCAGCGTCGCGTCCCCACACCTCGGTGGTCCTCAGGTCGCCGGTGGTCACGTCGAGCCAGGCGAGGCCCAGGCGGCCGTCCCGTCCGTCGAGAATCCCGGCCAGCCAGTTGGGCTCCCGGGCTTCCAGCCCCTCGGGATCCAGGACCACGCCGGGGCTCACCACCCGGATCACCCGCCGGTCCACCAGGCCCTTGGCGAGGCGCGGATCCTCCACCTGCTCGGCGATGGCGACCTTGTGGCCCGCGTCCACGAGGCGGCGGAGGTAGGTGTCGAGTGCCACCCTGGGCACGCCGCACATGGGAATCGGGTCCGGATCGTCCCTGTTGCGGCTGGTCAGTACGAGGTCCAGGAGGGGCGCGGCCCGCCGGGCATCGTCGAAGAACAACTCGAAGAAGTCGCCCATCCGGAACATGAGGAGGGCGTCCGGGTGCTGCTCCTTCAGGAGCAGGTACTGGCGGAACATGGGGGTGTCGCTGGCGGAGGGCACGTGTGTCTCGGGTCCGTTCCGGGCGCTTCCCTATCCCCGCACCATCCGGACGGCCTGGAAGGCGTCCTCGTCGTCCTGGGGGGGAGCGCTCGTCCATGCGGCCTCGATCGCCAAGAACGGGTGGTCGGCCAGGAAGGCCGCCACCACCTCCGCCCCTTCCTCGGGCTCCGGGCTGCAGACCGCGTAGACCAGGCAGCCGCGGCGAGCCAGGCACCGGGCGGCCGCCCGGAGGATGGCCCCTTGCCTGGCGGCGTTTCGGGTGAGATCCTCGGGGGAGCGCCGCCAGCGGATCTCCGGGTGCCGCCGCATCGTCCCCAGCCCCGAGCAGGGCGCGTCCACCAGCACGGCGTCGAAGGACTCCACGAGGTCGTCCGGAGGGCCGTCCTCCCAGTCGTGCACGCGGAGATCCACGGACAGGCCCAGGCGTGTGGCACCCTCGGCCACCCGGGCCAGACGGTGGGCGTCGAGATCCACCGCGAGCACCCGAGCGCCCCGGGCGGCCAGTCGAAAGGCCTTGCCTCCGGGTGCCGCGCACGCGTCCAGCACGCGCAGGCCAGCGGGTACGGGGACCAGGTCCGCAACGGCCACGGCCGCGGGATCCTGGACCCAGAACCACCCCTCCCGCCATCCGGGCAGCTCCGTCACCGGTCCTGGTGCCCCCCCGATCCACAAGACGTCCGGAACCGCCCTGCCGTTGGCACGCGCTTCGCGTACCTCCAGGCCCGCGTCCGCGAGGGCGCCCGGCAGCCGAGGGTCCCGGGCTACGAGGGCCAGCGGCGCCGGCTCGTTGCTGCGTCGTGCCCACGCCGCGGTCGCCTCCGACCCGTACCGCGCCTCCCACCGGTCCAGGATCCAGTCCGGGTGGGACAGGGCGTCCCGATCCGAGGGGGTCGGCGCCTCGGCGTGGCGCCTCAGCACGGCGTTGACCAGCCCCGCGGCGCGCGGAGCGCCCGCCTCGCGGCACAGCGTCACGGCCTCGTGCACCGCGGCCCGGGGGGGTGCGGTATGGGAGAGGATCTCCCACAAGCCGATCCGGAGCACCTCTCGGACCACGGGTTCGAGACGATGCAGGGGCCGGTGCGCCAGGGGCCCGAGCATGGCGTCCAGGGCGCGTTGCTGACGCAGGACTCCTCGAACCACGTTCCAGGCCAGGGCCCGGTCGGATCCTCGCTCCGGCGCTGTCCGGGCCAGCGCCTCCTCGGCGAACGCACCGCTCTCCACGGCCAGCAACGCGTCCAGAGCCGCTCGGCGGCCCGGTGAGACCGAGCCGGACCGGCGTGCGGGGGTCACTTCGCGTCCAGGTCCGTGAGCTCGGCGTCGATGATGCGGGTGAACGACTCCAGGGCTCGAGCGCCCTTGATGCGGTAGCCGTTCACGTAGAACGTGGGCGTGCTCCGGACGCGCAGGCGGCGGGCTTGCTGCTCGTCGAGGGACACCTTGCTCGCGGTGAGTTCCGAGGCGCGGTCCTTCTCCCACCGGGCGATGTCCAGGCCGACCTCCCGGGCGATCGCCTCGAGCGTGGTCTCCTGCTTCAACTCCCTCTGCCGCTCGAAGAGGAGACGCTTGTACTCCCAGAACCTGCCCTGGTTGTGGGCCGCCATGGCTGCGAGGGCCGCTGGGCGGGCCGCCTTGTGGGTGTTGATGGGGTAGGACTTGTAGACGAACCGGACCTTGTCGCCGTACCGATCTCGGATCTCGGTCAGGGTCTTCTGGGCGCGGGCGCAGTAGGGACACTGGAAATCGGTGAACTCGACGATGGTGACCGGCGCGTCGGCCGGGCCCTCGGTGGGGGAGGACCCCACGTCCACCCGTGCCCAGGGCCGTTCGAACGTGAGGGCCTGGGTGATGGCGATCCGATCCAGCCCCTGCTTGGAGAGGCGGACGGCCCGCGCCGCGAGGATCGGCATGTTCTCGCAGACGGGGCGCTCCAGGAGACAGATGGCGAAGCTCTGGCCGTTGTCCACGCAGGGCTCGCAGGGACCCGCAATCGTGTTGAACACCGCCATGAGTTCGTCGCGGGCCCGGGGCGGCAGGTCCGTGAGCCCGGGCACCTGGAGATCGGCGGCCGAGAAGGCCGTGGGCCTCACCGGGGGGATCTCGTCCGCCTGCTTCTTGGGCTTCTGGACCTGGGTCTTCTCCAGCGCCTTGGCCTGCTCGTCCAGTCGGGCCTGGAGGGTGGCCCGAGCCGCATCGTAGCCTGCATTATAGGCGATATAGGCTGCAATTCCTCCGCACACGACCGCCGCGACGAGCGCGACGGACAGCGCGAAGACCGCGCCCTTGGGCGCCGAAGGGGCGTTCGGATCCGGGGTCACCAGGCCTCCCTCATGTCCAGACATCGTCCGTGCCGCCGGGGAGCGGAGCACCGGAGGGACTCGATCGGCCGCGCCTCGCGAGGAAACCGACGAGGATCCCCACCAGGAAACCGCCGAGGCCGGTCCACAGGAGAAGCCACGGGACCGACGCCGGGGACGAGAGGTGCCACATCCCGAACCCGAGGTTCAGGGACAGGTCGGTCACCCGTGCCTGGTTCTGCACGATGAAAAGGGCCAGCAGGAGGCCGACGATGACGAGAACGAGGAGCCAGGCGACGATCTTGAAGCGCATCCGATCCTCCTGCGATCGGGGCACACCCTGGTGCCGGCCGCCGCTCCCCTCCCCTACCGGCGTCGTGCGGGCGCCGCAAGATACCAGGGGCGCGCTATCCCTCTTCCAGGAGAGAAGGCTCGACCGAGGGCTCGACGACGGGCTCGACGACGGGCTCGACGACGGGCTCGACGACGGGCTCGACGACGGGCTCGACGACGGGCTCGACCGAGGGCTCGACGACGGGCTCGACCGAGGGCTCGACGACGGGCTCGACGACGGGCTCGGTCGCCGCCTCCGGCGCCCTCGTGGCCCCGGCGCCCGAGATCTTGCGGGAGATATCGCCCATGATGTCGCCCAGTCGTGCGGACGACTCCCCTTGACGCGCGATGAAGTCCGAGACGGAACTGGTGTCCACGTTCCGGTCCTCGGCTCCCTTCTCGGACAGGCTGATCTTGCGGTCGTGTCCGTCGATGTTGATGATCTCGGCCACGATCGGCTGTCCGACCTGGTACTGGTTCCCCCAGTCGTCGCCACCCTTGGAGAGTTCGGAGAGGTGCACGAGGCCCTCGACGCCCTCCTCCAGCTCCACGAAGATGCCGAAGTCCACCTTGTGGACGAGCGTGCCCCTCACGATCTGGCCGAGGAAGTAGCGGGCCTGTACCGAGAGCCATGGATCCTCGGAGAGTTGCTTGATGCCCAGCGAGAACCGCTCGTTCTCCTTGTCGATGTTGAGCACGCGGGCCTCGACCTCGTCGCCCTTCTTGAAGCGCTCCGCGGGGTGCTTGATCCGCTGGCCCCAGGACAGGTCCGAGATGTGGACCAGGCCGTCGATACCCTCCTCGATGCCCACGAAGATGCCGAAGTCGGTGACGTTGCGGATCTTGCCCGTCACGATGGTCCCCACCGGGTACCGCTCCTCGACGACGTCCCAGGGGTTGGGCTCGAGCTGCCGCATGCCCAGGCTGATCCGCTTGTTCTCGACGTCCACCCCCAGGACCTTGGCCTCGACGATGTCCCCGAGGTCGAGGACCTTGGAGGGGTGCTTGATGCGCTTGTTCCAGGTCATCTCGGAGATGTGGACCAGACCCTCGATGCCGTCCTCCAGCTCCACGAAGGCGCCGTAGTCGGGAATGGAGACGACCTTCCCGCGCACGATGGCTCCCACCGGGTACTTGTACTCGACCTCCTCCCACGGATCGGGCCGGATCTGCTTGAAACCGAGGCTGACGCGCTGGGAGTCCTTGTCGAACTTGAGGATCTTGACCTCGATCGTGGCCCCGATCTCGAACATCTCGGAGGGGTGGTTGATCCGGCCGTAGGACATGTCGGTGATGTGGAGGAGCCCGTCGATGCCACCGAGGTCCACGAAGGCGCCGTAGTCGGTGATGTTCTTGATGACGCCCTTCATGATGGAGCCGACCTGCAGGCGCTTGACGGTCTCGGCCCGCTTGCTCTCGCGCTCCTGCTCGAGGAGCACTCGGCGGGAAAGAACGATGTTCCCTCGCTTCTTGTTGAACTTGATGATCTTGAACTGGAAGGTTTCGCCGATCAGCTTGTCCAGGTTCTTCACCGGGCGCAGGTCCACCTGGGATCCGGGGAGGAACGCCTTGACGCCGATGTCCACCTGCAGTCCACCCTTGACCCGGCCGGTGATGGCGCCCGTGACGGTCTCGTCGCGGTCGACGGCCTTGGAGATCTCCTCCCAGGCCTTCATGAGGTCGGCCCGTTCCTTGGACAGGGTCAGCTGGCCGTCTTCCTGGTCCATGGCGTCGAGGTAGACGTCCACCACATCGCCCAGAGCGATCGTGATCTCGCCCTCGGGGCTCACGAACTCCCTCCGGGGAATGATGCCCTCGGCCTTGAAGCCGATGTCGACGGTGACGAATTCGCTGCCGACATCGATGACGGTCCCCTTGACGACCGAGTGCTCCTGGACCGCGCTTTCGGCGAGGTGGGAGTCGAACATCGCCTGGAACTGGTCGCGGTCGATCTCGTTGAGGGGTGCATCGAGGAGGGCGGGTGTATTGGATGCCATGGGATGGGAACCTGGGGTGCCGGCTGTCGGCGTCTCCGGTGAGGGAGAGGAATGGGGAAAGCGGCCGGAAAGGCGGTCCAAGACCCTCCTGGAAACCCGTCCGGCCGGGTGGCGGATCCCGTCGGAGGATCCGCGGGAGCGCCTGCCCTGGAGGCGTCCGGCGAGGTATCCGGGGGGATTGACCCCGTCAACTGCGGAATCCGCTTGATCAGGCGCCCCTCGTGCGGGCCTCCGCCACGACGAGGTCTGCGGCCTGCTCGGCGGAGATCCCTGTGGTGTCGAGATACCAGGCATCCGGCAGGCGCACCAGGGGGGCCGTGTCGCGGCCCCGATCCTGTGCATCGCGTGCCTCCATCTCGGCCTCGATCTGGTCGAGGGGGATCTCCTGGCCGCGCTGGCGCATCTCCTCTTGTCGCCGCCGTGCCCGTTCGGAGGGGGATGCGTCCAGGAACACCTTGAGCTCGGCGTCCGGGACGATCACCGATCCCACGTCGCGTCCGTCCATCACCACCCCGCCTCGCGCTACCAGGGCGCGCTGGGCGTCGAGGAGCGCCGCTCTCACGGCGGGCAGCGCGGCAGCCCGGGACGCTGCGTACCCGATGGCCTCCGGACGGAGCGCGTCGGTGACGTCCTCCCCGTCCATGCGGACCTGAAGGCGATCCCCGTCCCAGGCCACCTCCAGGTGCAGCGCTCGAGCCAACGCGCCCACCGCCGGGTCGTCCTCGAGGTCCAATCCTCGCCGCAGGGCCGCCAGGGCCACGGCCCGGTACATGGTGCCCGTGTCCACCCAGGCGTAGCCGAGTCGCCGGGCTACGAGGCGTGCGACGGTGCCCTTGCCCGATGCGGCGGGGCCATCAATGGCGATGCGGAGGAGCCGGGGCATGGGCTGCCTCCGTATGGGGGCCGACCCGGCGCGACAAGGCCCCAAGGATCGACGGGTCTGATGTGCGCGACCGCGCCCGAGCCCTCTACGCGCGCCTCGCCGTCGAGGGTCGTGACCCGGATCAAGCGATCCACCGTGGGGTCGACCACGACGCCCAGCACCACGGGTTCGAGCCCACCCCACCGGACGTCGTAGGAAGCGGCAGGGACCCGTGCGTGCACGTTCCCCTCCACCGAGGCGAGCACCACGCGCTGGGGGATCCGGATCCAGGAGGCTTCTACGGGACCTCGGACGACCTGCAGCATCGCCTCCTGGGAGGTGAGGCCTTTGGCCTCGATCGATCCGTTTCCCACGACGACCGACAGAGAACCGAGTGGGCCGGAGAGGTGGGCCTCGCCCTCGCCCAGGTCGGTCTCGATCGCCACGCCCGCGGGAACGTCGAGCTCCAGGGCTCCGCCGCACGGCACGGGGGTCCGGCACACGAGGGCGATCTCGAGGATCTCCGCGTCGCGGTGGTGATGGATCGCGATCGGCGCTTCGGGGCCCCAGGCCTCGGCGTGCACCCGGACGGCGTCCGAGCCGCCCGCTCGGACACGGATCTCCCCCGAGGCCCAGCGCACGCGGATGCGATCCACGCGGCCGGCCTCCACGAAGGAGCGATCGACGTGGAGGCTCCCGCACGCAAGGAGCCCCAGCAGGGTCAGCAGGCTGGAGGGGACGTGCGCCATCGGGTCGTTGCCTCGGGAGTCTGCATCTCAGGACACCGGACGGGGGAGGATGGGAATCCTTCAGGACGAATTTTTCTTAATGTAAGAATGTAGATATGTCTATGGACGTGTCAAGACTAAGTCGAATCTCCACGAGATTCCGCGCCTTTCAAGCGTGTAACGACATCCCTCCGGGTCCCGGGTACACGCCGGCCGGCGTCAGGCGCCCGAGGCGACCTCGTACACGTGGATGTACCGGTTCCCCTCGATGGGTACGCGGCCGAGGTGGGTCGTTGCCAGGGAGAGCTGTTGGCGGCCCACCCCGGTGACCAGCACGCGACCCCGGTGCCCCGACAGGTTCATCAGCCAGCGGGCCAGGTAGAAGGGACCCGCCAGCTCCCACCCCTCCTCGGGGCGGCGGGTGTCCGAGCGCAACCGGGCCACGCCGGGTGAGACGCCAGCGGAGATCCGGTACCCCTCTTCGACCGCGATCCGGCCGAACTCGAGGGCGGTCGTGACGGCCTGCAGGATCGGCTCGCGGAGTCCTTCCGTCGCGAGCCAGACCACGAGCAGGGACCGCTCGCCGTGCTCCCAGATCTGCCCTTCGGCGTCTTCCACCACCGCCCGCCAGGTCGCGAGGAGGCTCGGGAGCGTGCTGCGGGGCGCGGCGATGGAGCGGGGGGGCATGTGCGCCTCTGCGGCGAGTACCACCAGGGCGCCCGGGGGCAGGGTCGGACCGCCGAGGAGGGGCTCGCGGTCCTTCTCCTCCGGACGGTCGGACCGTTCGAGGACCTCCCGCACGTACCGGGCGAGATCGCCGTGCGTGGCCCGGTGGCCCTCGCGGACCATCAGGACCGAGAGGGCGTCCAGCATCTCGGCGGTGGTGGGGAATCGGTCCTTCGGGCGGCGGGCGAGGGAGCGGCGCACGATGGCCTCCAGATCCTCGCTGACCTCGGGCCGGATCGCGCGGATGCCCGGTACCTCCGCGCGGCGCACCCGGTGGAGCGTCTCGTCCCGGGTACGGGCCTTGAACAGGCGGCGTCCGGTGAGGAGTTCGAAGAGCACGATCCCGAGGCTGAACTGATCGCTGCTGGCGTCCAGATCCCGGCCCTCCACCTGCTCCGGGCTCATGTAGGCGTACTTGCCCCGCACGACCTTGTGGGTGCCCCGGGCCTGCATGGCGGCCCGGCTGATGCCGAAATCGGTGATCTTCACCTCTCCCGCGAAAGACACCAGGATGTTCTGGGGAGAGACGTCACAGTGGACGATGTGGAGGGGCTGGCCCTCTTCGCCGGTCTTCTCGTGGGCGTACCGGAGGGCCTCGAGCACCTCGCACGCCACGCGCAGGGCCAGGGCGACCGGAACGGGGCCCATGCGGCGGGCCCGGGCCAGGATGCGGGAGAGATCCAGGCCGTGCACGTACTCCATGGCGATGTAGTACGCCCCGTGGGCCTGCTCGAACTCGAAGACCTGGACGATGTTGGCGTGGTGGAGCAGGTGCGCGATGTGCGCCTCGTAGGTGAAGAGCTGGATGAACTCTTCGTCTCGGGCGAGGCTGTCCAGGATGCGTTTCACGACGAGGGTCTTCTGGAAGCCCTCGACCCCGTGCGACCGGGCCCGGTAGACCTCCGCCATCCCGCCTGTCGCGATTTTCTCCAGGAGGTGGTACTTCCCGAAGGCCATGGGCTGGCTGGGCTCGGGCACGCGTTTCTCCACGCGGGGCTCACCCGTCGTCGGCACCTTAACTCCTCCTGCCCATCGCCCCCGAGGTCGCCATGCCGCTCGATGCCCTCCTGGCCGTCGTGGATCGACTCAGGGGCGAGGGAGGCTGTCCGTGGGATCGGGCCCAGGATGCCCGATCGCTGCTTCCCTACCTCGTCGAGGAGACCTACGAGCTGGTGGATGCGGTGGAGCGCAACGACGACCAGGCCCAGGCGGACGAGATCGGAGATCTGCTCTACCTGGTCCTCCTGCTGGTCCGGATCGGCACGGAGTCCGGCGCGTTCGATCTCGAGCGCGTGGAGCGAGGCATCGTGGCCAAGATGGAGCGCCGGCACCCGGGCCTCTTCTCGCGGGCGGACCCGGCTCCGGGCGCAGCCCCGATGGGGTCTCAGGAGGCCTGGGAGACGCACAAGGCCGAGGAGCGCGGCGATTTCCGGTCGGCGCTGGAGGGCCTGCCGCCCCACCTGCCTGCCCTGCTGCGTGCCCACCGGGTTGCCGAGAAGGCAGCCCGGGTCGGATTCGATTGGCCGGACCGCGACGGGGTGCTGGCCAAGGTGGACGAGGAGCGGCGGGAGCTGGACGAGGCGCTGGCCTCCACGGACCCGTCCGCGGTGCGTTGGGAGTACGGCGACCTGCTGCTCGCGCTCGCCAACCTGGGCCGGTTTCTGGGGGTTCCGGGCGAGGATGCGTTGAGGGAGGCGAGCCGGAGGTTCGAGATCCGGTTCCGGGCGCTCGAGCGGTTGGCCGCCGCGCGGGGCCTGGACCTCCATCGGACGGATCTCGCGGTCTTGGAGCGTCTCTGGCAGGAGGTCAAGGCCGTCGGTTGAGAGCCGGATCCCGTCCGAGGTGGAAGGCGTGGAACCGAGCGTTCTCGTCGCCAGGATCGAGCAGGGCGGCCTGCTGGAAGTGTTCCCCGGCCTCCTGGTGGAGCGCACGCAGGCGTCCGGGTGGCCCGTGTACGGCTCCGTCCGCGTCCGCCTGCCGCAGGAGCACCTCCCCGAGCAGAGTGTGCGCCATGGCCAGGAGCACCTTCTCGGGGGGGTCCTCGAGCCATGCACCGCCGCCCTCGAGGATGCGGATCGCCTCTCGGGCCTCGGCCTCGGCGTCCTCCAGGCGACCCGAGGCCAGGAGAAGGTGAGCCTTCTCCATCCGGGGTTCCGCGAGGCGGGGCTCGGCCAGCAGGATGGCGGCGAACGCGTCGAGGGCCTCGTCGCCACGGCCATCGCGGACCAGGGCGCAAGCGGCCAGGAAGCGGTCGCCCAGGGCCTCGAGGTGCTCCTCGGGCGCCGTGAACAGGTCGGGGGGGTCGTCGGATGTGGGGTTCACGGGGACTCCGAGGGGGGATTCGAGGGGTAGTGGAGGGTGAACGAGGTGGAACCGGGTCGGGACGAAACCTCGATGCGACCGCCGGCCCCCTCCACGAGGCGGCGGGCGATGGCGAGCCCCAGACCCGTCCCCCGTCCCGGAGGCTTGGTGGTGAACCAGGCGTCGAACACCCGGGGCAGGTCCGCGGGCGGGATCGTGGGTCCGTCGTTCTCGACGCGGATGCGCACGGATGCGGGCACGGTGTCGACCGTGACCCGGATCCGCCCCGAGGCCTGCCCCTCCAGGGCGTCGAGGGCGTTCTGCAGGAGGTTGACGACCACCTGCTGGAGGACCTGAGGGTTGCCGTGGATCACGGGGAGGCCCGGGGCCAGGTCCAGCGTGCAGGCCACGCCCTGGCGTGCGGTCCGAGCCTCGAGCGTGGCCAGGGCAGCGCAGATCGGCTGATCCACCGGGAAGGGGACCTCCCAGTCGCCCGAGTGCTGGACGAGGCCCCCCTGCGTGGAGAGGATCCGCTCCATGCGGTCCACCTGCTCCAGTGCCGTCGCGACGGTCGCGGGGTCGGGTGGCACCAAGGCACGCTCCTGGAGCAGCTGGAGGAGGGCCTTGACCGCGAAGAGCGGCTGCCTCAGCTCGTGGACGAGCGTGGCCGAGAGGAGGCCCAGCTCGGCCAGCCGGCCCACCTCCATCCAGGTCCGATCGTCGCGGGTTTCGCTCATGGCGCACCCACCAGGCGGTTGTCCACGGTCACCTCCACCTCGCAGGCCTCCCCCAGGTTCAGGTACGCATCGCAGGCCGCGATCTGCAGCACGTAGGCCCCGTTGTCCACGACGATGCCGTCCTGGCCCACACCGTTCCAGATCACCTCGTCCGCGTCCGCGGCTGCGAGGGTCCACCAGGTGTACACCGCGTCGCCCGCCTCGTCCGTGACCGCCAGGCGCCACCCGTACGGCATGGCGCTGGCGACGACCTCCACGTGGACCTCGTCCGCCTCGGACGTTCCGGGGACGTCGTCTCCGTCCGGACGAAAGACCGCAGTGTCCGGCGTGCAGTCCAGGACGTCGGGAGCGGTGTCCTCCACCGCTCCGGTGTTCGTGCGGAAGGCCCCGGTGGTCCCCGACCAGGCGCCGTCGAGCCGGTTTCCCGCGGCGTCCCGCACCTGGGACGACACGACGATCTCGTACACGTCGAGAGAGAGGTCGATGGCGTCCTCGAGCGTGGCGGTGGCCTGGGTGGCATCGGCCGAGAGCGAGATGTCCGCGATCGCTCGGGCGCCGTAGCTGTCCGAGACGAGGATGCCCGCCGAGGGATCCGTGAAGGACGACGACCACATGGCCTCGCTGAACGTCACGGTGACGGTGTCCGTGACGTCGTCGGACGTGCCCCGGGGATCGAGATCCAGGACCACGGGGCGGGCATTGTCGCCCTGGGCCTCTACCGTGGCCGCACCGATGGCGGTTCCCGTGCCGTTCCCGGCCAGGAGCGTCGCCGTGCCGCCGAAGGCCTCCAGCGCCACGGACCATGAGACCGTGGCCTCGCCCCCGGCGTCGAGCGTGACCGCGAGCCCGATCCCCGAGGCAGAGGCTCCCGACGTGTACTCGCCGAGGTCTGCCCGGACGAGCAGGCTGCCGCCGGAAGCCACGTCGCCCGAGCAGTCCCAGGCCGCCAGGTCCACGGGGGTGCTCCCCGTGGTGGCGCTGCCCACGGTGCGCGTGGTGAAGGTCGGCACCACGGACACCGGCCCGGCCGGCTGCCCGTCGTCGTGGGCCACGTACACGACGGCCTGGGCCAGGTCCCCGCAGGCCTCGGGCGTGAATGCCGCGACCTCGACCTGGACGGCGACGGGTTCCTCCCACGCGAAGAGGGGGGTGGCACTGGACCCCCGCGTGGTGTTTCCGGCGGAGTCCCAGAAGCTGTACGTGAGCGAGCTTCCCGTGCTGCCCGAGGCGTCCAGCATGGCGGACGCGCTGCCGGACGCGAGGCAGAGGACGGCCTCGGTCGCGCCGTCCACGAGCAGGTCCGCCGTTACGCCACAGTCGTCCTCCAGGACGTCGATGGGCGTGAGAACGCCCATGATGGCGCTCGTTTCGGCCACGGCGATGAGCGAGTCCGCGACCCCGGGCGTGTCGAACAGGATCTCGCCGCTGGCCTCGCCATCGGTCCAGCTGTCCAGCACCACCCCGGGGGAGAGGGCGAACTCGCTCGTCACCGACACGACCTCGTCGAAGGTGAGAACCACGTTGCCCCACGCGTCGACCGCCTGGACCCGAACGGTGTAGGGAACGTCCAGGAACGCCCACGGGCGATCGAGCGAGATGGACAGTGAGGCGGGGTCGGAGGGCACCACGTCGAACGGATCGGAGGTGCCGAGCGAGGCGGCCCCCTGGCTGGCGGTGATCGTGTCGTCCTGCAGGGCGACGGTGATCGTGACCTCCACCTCGGCGTACCCATCGGGATCCAGGGTGGCCGTCAAGGGGAGCAGCGACCCGGTCTCGTCCTCCAGTTCCACGTACGGGTCGCTCTGCACGACGTAGGGATTGCCCCACGCATCCGTCCCCTCCAGCCCCACCGGGAAGGAGGCGCCCGCGGACACCTGGATGCCCGGTTCGAGATCGAAGGAGACCACCGCGAGATCTCCGTTCTGCACGATGAACGGGGTGGTGGTGCCGCTCACGCTCGGATCGAGGTCGTCCACCGACACGGTGAGGGTCTCCGCGTCCGTGGCCAGGGTCGCGATGCAGGAGAAACGACGGCTGCCGTCCGCTCGCATCACTTCGTCCCAGGTGCAGGTCGGCGTCCCCACACGTCCGCGGAAGCGATAGCCGTCCACGGATGGATCTGTAGAAATACCGTTTTTCAGGGCATCCTGTGGGGTGACGTCCAGCAGGAAGGGCTCACCGGCCGAGACCGGTCCCGGGCCCATGCCCACGAGGATCTTCGCCAGCGGACCCGGGCTCACCCCGAAGACCCCGGAGATGCCCTCCAGCCGATCGCTGCCCCGGGCTTGGACCTGGTCGTCCGCTCCGGCGATCCATGGCCAGGCGACACAGACCTGGATGCCCTCGGAGAACCCCGGGCAGTCCTGCTCTCCGAGGCCGGCTTCGGGATCGAGGCCGCCCAGCGTGTCGTACAGGTCCAGTCGGACGTCGCTGCCATAGTCCAGGACCCGGTTCTCCCAGGCGTCCCGGGCGGTGACCACCACGTAGAGGGGGCTTTGCCCGGCTTCCACGGTGCTCGGGTAGACGGACACACCGTAGGACGAGGGCTCTGCGGGCTCCACCTGGAACCCCGGGCTGGATCCGGAGGTGGTTCCCGAGGCGAGGATGCGGTTCTCCTCGCAGGCATCGCCGGTGGCGCCGGTGACCGCGATGTCCAGGTCCAGGCGGCCGACCACGTCGACCGTCTGGGAAAAGCGCCCGCACGCCTCGGTCAACGAGAAACGGCCGATGGCCTCCTCCAGGAGGTTGCCGTAGATGTCGACCATGCGCAGGGTGACCGGGAACGGCTCCCCGGCGACCGCGGAAAACCCCAGGTACGGAAGGTCGATCGAGACCCCGGCCAGCTCGCCGGGAGTGACGGCGATGTCCACGGAGTCTCCCTCGACGACGGAGTCCGGCACGGCCGGCTCGACCTCGAGGGTGAGGATCTCGGGGGTCGAGTGGGTGAGCGACACCCAGCCGTGGCCGCTCTCGTCCAGGAACCCGACGACGACCACGCCCTCGTCCACGCTGCCCTGCAGGGCGTCGTCGAGACCCGAGGCGTCCACCTCGAGACCGTGAAGTCGACTCGCAGCGGTGAGGGTCAGGACGACCCGGAGAGGCTGGAACACCGGCCGATCCTCGGGGTCCAGGAGGTCGAAGGCCACGAGGAACGGGATGTTCACGTCGAACACGATGCTGTCGAGGTCAAAGGCGAGGTGGTCCGCTCGGCTGTCCGTGACGGTGAAGGCGTCCGCGAGGACGGCGGACAGGCCCGCGGGCGTGGTGACCCGGAGGGCGTAGAGGCCGACGGGCAACCCCTCGGGCACGACCGCGGCCAGGGACTCGTAGGAGTCCAATTCCACGCCTTGGAGTGCGTAGGTGCCCTCGGCGCCCTCGAGGCGGACCTGGAACTGGCGGTCCAGGCGGCCGCCCTCGTCGCTCGAGGACAGCTCCATCGAGGGGTAGAAATGGCGTCCCCGCACCACCACGTCGGTGCGCTCCCCGTTGTATCCCCAATCTGGTTCGGCCCCCTGCACCTCTGGATCCGGCAGGGGCGTCGAACACGCGACGAGGAGGAGGAGGAACGGCAAGGGGTCTCCCAGAGGAGTCTAGAACAGGACGCGCCATCCTGTCACGACCGAAAGGCCGCCGACGGTGCCTTCCCAGGCGAGCGCGTCCTCCCCGATCGTGGCGTAGAGGTAGCGCAACTCGAAGCCGAACTCGCCGGTGCCGGCTCTCCAGCCGGTGCCTGCGAAGAGGGTCAGCCCGGGTCCGGACACGCCGTGCAGGCGGACGGTGGTCTCGTCGCCGAAGGAGGCGGCGGCCGTCCAGCCGATTCCAGCCAGACCGGCACCCAGCCAGGACGCCCGGAGCCCCTGCTCCTGCCGGGCGAGGCCGGCGAGCGTGACGGGCAGGAAGACCTGTCGTACGGAGATCTCCTCCCCGGTGGCGTGGTCCTCCAGGACGGCGTCCGCTCCGTAGACTCCGGTGGAGGTGCGCAGCAGGATCCGCTCGGAACCGAACGGAAGGCGCATCTCCAGGTTGACGTCCGCGGTGGGTGAGGCCACGGAGCCGAGGTTGGACAGGAAGCCGCCGGTGATCCCGAGGGCGGCCCTCAAGGGACGGGGTGCGATGCGCAGCGTGGTCGAGGCGCCGAACGAGCCCTCCTGCCCCTGTACGGACAGGAGGACGTCTCCTGCCCGAAAGCCCGCGGGCGGCGTGTACCAGGCTTCGTAGGAACCGTCCGGGCGGATCTTCAGGGGGCTCACGGTGCCCACGTCCGCGCGTACCGTCGCATGGTCGTCGGTGACGGCGCTGCCCGTTCGATCCTGCAGCCGGACGAGCACGCGTGCGGACGCCGAGGGTCCCGGGTGGAGCACCGAGGGCTCGGTAGCGATCGAGACCCGGCGCACGCGACCGGCCAGGATGGGGACCTCCACCACGGCCTCGACGTCGGGGGCCGACACATCGGCTGAGGGACCGGGGTCCTCGGGGAGATACGGCTCCCGGGCCTCCAGCAGGCCTGTCCGGGCGTGGAGGATCACGAGAGGGACGTCCGCGGGCAACGGGAACGTGGCACAAGCCCAGCCCCGGGCGTCGGTCGTGGCCGTCGATTCCGGACCCCGATCCAGAGCCAGGGCCACCCCGATCCCCTCGAGGGGCCGTCCTCGCCCGTCCAGAACCCGTGCATGCACGGGCAGCCGACCTCCTTCGGCGGTACCGTGGGTGACCTGGAGGGAGGCCGGGGGACCCGTGCCGGGGGCGATCGCCAGCCTCGCCCAGATCCGGTCCGATCCTTCGGCCGCTGCGGGTGCTCCGTTGTAGTCCGCCCGGATCGTGTGGGCGTCGGAGGACACCACGCGCACCTCGCCGAGGTCGGCGCCGACCTCGACCGCGTCGAGGGCGAGTCGGTCCCCGAGACGGTCCTCCAGGATGGCCTGGACCTGGGCCATCGGGAAGTCGGCGGACAGCACCTCCGGGTAGACCTTCAGGTGGAGCGTGTGGGGAATTCCCTCGCCAACGGGCAGTCGGACCTGTGCTGCGGCGAGATCCCCTGGCAGCTCGCAGGACACGCGCAGGTACAGGAACCGTTCCTCCGAGGGCAGCGAGGGCAGGAGGCGCCAACGCCCGGGCCCCTCGGAGACCAGCGCGGGGCGTCCGCCGGGCACGGTCTCGCAGACGGGCAACGCCGCGGTCCACGGCGCCCCCGCAAAGTCCACGACGGCCAGGTGCACGGGGAACACCGCCCCACCCTGGAGGAGCACGGGTGCGGACAGGAGGGCCACGAGGGGGCGAGGGTCGCGCTGGAGGCTCACCGTGGTCGTCTGGACGTTGCCGAGATCGTCCTCGATGCGCATCGTGGCCGTGGCATCGCCGGGTCGGACCGGAAGGGTCGCGACGGCCTGCCCCTCGGCATCCGCCACGAACGGCCCGAACGTCCTCCCGCCGAGCGTCAGGTGCACCCGGGCGCCGGGTTCCGTCTGGATCGGGATGCGGGGGCGCCCTGCGAGGTGCACGACCCCCCAGGCCGGAGGGGCCACCGGGCGGCGAAGGTCGAGGAGGCCCACGAGCACCACCCGCGGAAAGCGCTCCTCGAGCGGTTCCAGGACCACGTCGACCCCATCGGCCGTTCGCTCCACGGAGAGGATTCGGCCCTCGGTCGCGTAGGCCTGGAGGACATCGGGATTCACGGGTTCGGCCGAACGGAACGGGACCCTGATGGGGCGATCCGCTCCGGCGGTGGCCTCCATCCGCACGGGACCCTCGAACGTGGGTACCACGGGGTCGCCCAGGGGGACGACCAGGCGGGTGGAGGTGTCCGGATCGGTGTGGACCGTGAAGGTCACGCTGCCCGAGGCCCCGGGCGGCGCGAGGTACCAGAAGGCATGGACCCCCGGTCGCCTCGCGCCCGTGCCCGGCGCGACATCGCCGATGGAGGCCCGGAGCGTGGGCCGGGGTGTGGACAGGGCCCGACCCGCTTCGTGGAGGACCACGTAGACGCGGTTCTCCACGCCCGGTACCAACGGTCCGTCCGGGGTGACGAGCGCGACCTCTGCCCGGGCAGCCCGAGGGAGCCAGCCGAGGAGAAGGATCAGGAGCAGGACACGGAAGGCGGCCACGGCGCCATCCTATCGCACTGCCGCCAGACCCCCGGCTCCGATGGGGCCGCGGACCCGTCAGTAGCGGACTTCGATCGTACTGGGGGGCGCCTTGGAGTCGCGCGTGAGGGAGGTCTCCACCCGTTGCGTCCGGCCCAGTGGATCCACGGCCACCACCTCCACCGGGTGTGTCCCCTCAGACAGCGGGATCGTAGCCTCGAACGTCCCGTCGCTGGCCGCGATGACCGTCATCCAGCGGCCCGGGGACCCCACCCGGACCTCTGCCCCGGGATCGGTACGGCCTCGCACCGTCACCTCGGCCTCCCGGGTGCGCGTCTGGTCGGGCCAGGCGACCTGCAGCAGCAGCGACTCTGGAACGGGGGCGAGGCGGGCCGACCCGTCGGGTGCGAGGCTCAGGCGCTGCCCTGGGTCGAGCCGGTCCAGGTCGGGTACGCCCCGAACCACCACGGTGCCCCGCTCAATCTCCGTCGCCAGGGCTCCGCCCTTCCCTACCCCCACGGCGAAGTCCGCGTCCTGGGCCACCAGTTCGCGTCCGCGGTTCACGATGCCGAGGCTGCCCCGACCGGGGCGTACCGTGGCCGTGACCCGGCCGCCGTCCAGCTCCATGCGAACGCCCTCGCGCGTCACGCCGAGCACGCGCACCGTGGACCCCGGGTGGACGACGATGGTGTTCGATCCTCCGAAGGAAACATCCGCCCGTCCGTTCTCGGAGGTTTCGAGGTGCTCGGACGGGCTCAAGGCCAGGCCGGGCCGGGCCTCGGACCGGCTGCCGCCGGCCGTGATGTGGACCACGTCCCCCTGTACGGACTGGACCAGCAGCGGATCCGCGGGCTCGGGCCCGAACAGGAGGCGGTACCCGATCCAGCCCGCCAGGAGGACGAGCAGGAGGGCAAGGAGGGTCTTGACCGCGTCGCGCATGGATCAGGCCCCGGGCAGATCGACCAGGTAACGGGCGGGTCCACCGGGCACCGGCTCCGTGAGCGCGGCCCCCTGCTCGGCCAGGACCCGTCGCGACAACCAGAGGGACATCCCGGACGCGAGCCAGTCGTCGCGCGAGGCGCCCGCGGGGGCCTCGGGGGCGTCGAGTTCGAAGGCGAGGCGGGCCCTGCCCTCCACCGATTCGCCCTGGACGACTATAGTCCCGCCCGACGGCACCAGGGCGCGCAGGCTGGTGAGCAGGCCGGCGAGCGCTTGTCCGAGCCGGACCCGATCCGCGTGGACCCGGAGCGCGCGCGGTACGTGCCCGAGGCGAAGACCCACTCCGCGCTGCCGGAAGGAAGGGGCCACGAGGCTCTCGACCTCCGAGACCAGGACGCGCAGATCCACGGGCGCGCGTTCGTCGATTTCCGTGGCGTCTTTCGTGAACGAGAGGAGGGTGCGGACGATGTCGGCGCAGCGTGCCGCCTCGGACTCCATGGCGGCCAGGAGGGCATCGTCCGGTCCGCCCCGGGTACGCTGGCGGAGGATCTGGGCGCTGCCGAGGATGCCGGCCAGCGGGTTGTTGAGCTCGTGAGCCACGCCGGCTCCGATCTCGGCCACGGCCGCGAGCTTGCCGGACTCGACGAGGCGAGCCTGGGCTTCCCTGAGCTCTCGCGTGCGATCTTCGACCCGCTCCTGCAGTTCGACGTTGAAGGCTTCGATCTCCTGCCTCTGGCGCAGGATCTCGTCCCGATTGGCCTCGAGGTGGCTGGACATGGTGTTGAAGACGCTCCCCAACTCCGCCAGCTCCCGGATCGGCCCCGTGACCACGCGGCGATCGAGCCTCCCCTCCCCCACGTCCCGAGCAGCCTGGGCCAGGTCCCGGACGGGCTGGTGGATCCTGCGCGCTGCGTAGTGGCCGACGATGGCCGACAGGCAGAGGGCCAGGAGCGCGATGTAGGCTGCCTGGTTCCGGAGGGTTCGGAGGGCTCGGATGGCGTGGCGGGAGGGCTCCACCACCACGGCCAGCCAGCCGGTGCAGGGAACGGTCGCACTCGCGCCCTGGATCCGCTCCCCGTCCTCCAGCTCGTAGCTGACGTTGTTGATGAGGGGACTGCCGAGGAAGAAGGTGAACCGGTCCGGCCGGATGAGTTCGGGCCCGCCGTGGGCGAAGAGGCTCCCCCCGGCATCCAGGAGACCGACCGCGACCCCCTCGTCCACGAGCCCGTGGAGATGCTGCACCACGGGCGCGAGCGAAAGCTCCACCGCGACGAGCGGCCGCTGGGGGACCGGATCGGCGAGGACGATGGGGACCACCGGGAAGTCGCCGTCCGGGGGCTGGTACGGGACGCCCATGGCCGTCGCGCCGCTCCGGACCGCCGACCAGACGGGCAAACGCTCCCGGAACGCCTCGTACCGGGCCCGGGAGACGGACTCGTGGGAACCCGTGGGATCGTCCCCGGCCTCCAGGCTGGCCATCTGGCTGTGGGCGAGGTCCGTTCCCTCCGGGGTCAGGAGGCTCACGATGTTCACGTGGTCGAACTGGTTGTAGACCAGGCGCTCGAACCCGACCCGCTCCGCGTCGTCCAGAAGGTCCAGGTCGAAGGTGCTGCGCATCAGGCGGATGCCCTTCAACTGGCCCGTCATCCACGTGTCCGCGAACGTCGCCAGGTTGGAAGCCTTCAAGGGCTGGATCTCGGAGGCCTGTCTCGACATGGACCGGATCGTCTCGCGCGTCGCGGCGAATCCGAGCAGGAGGAGCGGTGGGACGGCCGCGCCGGTGATGCCGAGGACGAGGAGCGTCCGCAGGCGCACGGGAGGTCAGGCGTCCGAGGGGAACCGCATCCGGAACACCGTGCCGCCCGCCTCGGCTGCGTCCACCTGGATGGTCCCGCGGTACTTGGTGACGATGCGGTAGACGATGTTGAGGCCCAGGCCGGTGCCCTTGCCCGGCTGCTTCGTGGTGTAGAAGGGGTCGAACACGAGCGACCGGGACGCCTCTGGGATGCCCGGGCCGTCGTCTTCCACTTCGGCCCACACGTGGCCGGAGTCCCCCCCGCACCGGATGCGGACGTGGGCCGGCAGGCCCGTGTCCCTCTGCGGTGCGAGTGCCTCGATCGCGTTCTTGACCAGGTTGACGAACACCTGCTGGATCTCGTTGGTCCGAGCCTGGACGAAGGTCTCGGGTGCGAGGTCGAGCGCGATGTCGATGCCTCGCACGTCGGTCGAGCGTTCCACCAGCCTCACGGCATCCTCGATGACGTGCGGGAGGTCCACCGTGGTGAGGTACTCGGACCGGGCGGCCCGGCTGTATCCCGAGAGATCCTGCACGATGCTCCGGATGGTCTGGCAGTACTCCACGATGTCGCCAGCGTAGCTGCGGACGAGGTCCGGGCGGTCCTCCTCCAGGATGGCCTCGGCCAGGCCCAGGATGCCGAACAGCGGGCTCGACACCTCGTGGGCGATGCCCGCGGCCAGCGTACCGATGCCCGCCAGCTTCTCGGACTGGATGAGCTCGGCCTGGAGGCGCCGCGTCTCCTCGAGGCTCGACTCCAGGGCCTGGTTCTTGTCCTGCAGGTCGATGAGAAGGTCGCGGTTCTCCCGAACGATGCGCTGCTTCTCGAGGGCGCGGCGCACCTTCTTGCGGATGTCGAAGACGTTGTTGAGCGGCTTGAGCACGTAGTCGAAGGCATCCAGCTCGATGGCCGCCAGCGCCGTCTCCAGCGAGGCGTACCCGGTGAGGATGATCACCTCGGCATCCGGGTTGACCTCCTTCGCCACCTTGAGGAGATCGAGGCCGTTCATGTCCGGCAGGTTCTTGTCCGTCAGGAGGATGTCCACCCCCTTCTCCTGAAACACGTCTCGGGCCTCCGATCCCGTGGCCGCGAGCGTGAGCCGGTAGGGCTCGTCCTCGAAGACCGCCTTGAGGATCTGGAGGATGACGGGCTCGTCGTCAACGATGACGAGGTGCGGGGCCACGTCGGCGTCCATGGGCCCTCCGGGGCGGGGGGCAGCGTAGCACGACCCGGGCCTCGCTGCCGCGCCCCCCTCCCCCGGGGGGAGGCTGGCGGCCGGCCTCTCGCGGTTTGACACCCCAGCAGGAGGCACTATGCTGTGCCACCGCGG
Source organism: Deltaproteobacteria bacterium (assembly GCA_016927815.1). Lineage (GTDB taxonomy): Bacteria > Myxococcota_A > UBA796 > UBA796 > JAFGLY01 > JAFGLY01. Next base: position 31,194 of record JAFGLY010000170.1, read on the forward strand.
GCGTCGGCAGCCCGCCCTCCTCCCTCGCACGGAGCCTCGCGTCATGCGCGTTCTCCTCCTCGCAGCGCTCCTCCTGGGTGGCTGCGCCGCCCGGCACGGCAGCTCCGCCGCCGGGAGTCCCGAGGGTCCGGTCCGCCAGCAGGCCGCTGCCGACGGGACCCTCCTCGTCCAGGTGGACGTCAACAACGACGGTCGGTCGGACATCTACAACCACTATCGTTCAGAGGGCGAAGCCCGGATCCTCTCGAAGAAGGAGATGGATCTCAACCGGGACGGCCGGCTCGACGTCTGGTCCTGGTACACAGGGACGGGCATCCTGGAGAAGGAGGAGATGGACGGAGATTTCGACGGCGTGGTGGACTGGGTGGACCACTACCAGGGCGGACGGCGCGTGATGAGCGAGGTCTCGACGCAGGCGACCGGACGGTTCGACCTCTTCAAGTACTACGAGAACGGGCAGATCCGTCGCAAGGAGCGCGACACCAACGGCGACGGCAAGGTGGACTTCTGGGAGTATTTCGACGACCAGGGCCACGTCAGCAAGGTAGGCTGGGATATCGACGGGGACGGCCAGATGGACATCCGCGAGGAGTAGCCCGGCCCCCCGGGTCGCCGGGGTCGCCGTGGCCCTCACCCGACCCCCGAAACACCCTCACAGGTACTGCTTGAGCCCCCTGCGTTCCATCTCGGCGATGAGGGCCTTCAGATCCTGAGCCCGGTCCCGACGCGCGACGAGCAGGGCATCGGCAGTGTCCACCACCACGAGGTCTTCGACGCCCAGGAGGGCCACGAGGCGATCCGGGGCATGGACCACGTTGCCCTGGGCGCCCAGGGCCACCCGCTCGCGGGCCACCACCCAGCCGCCCTCCGTCGCGGGAACGACCTCCGGAAGGGCGGACCAGGACCCGACGTCGGACCAGCCGAACCGGCCGGGGACCGTGAGCACGCCCCGGGATCGCTCCATGACGCCGTAGTCCACCGAGGTGGCGTCGAACGACTCCCAGAGATCCTCGAGGAGATGAGGATCGTGGGCGAGGTGCTCCATGGCTGCCCAGGTGCCCGGCAGGTACTCCCGGTAGGCGTCCCGGATGGCGTCCACGGTCCAGCAGAACATGCCCGCGTTCCAGAGGTAGTCGCCCCGATCCACGAACGACCGGGCATGGGCCTGGTCGGGCTTCTCGACGAAGCGCTTGACCCGGTGGAACGGCATGTCGCCCCAGCGCCCGAGTTCGCCCCCCACCCAGAGGTACCCGTAGGCCGTCTCGGCGTGCGTGGGCTGGATGCCGATGGTGACCAGGGCGTTGGTCTGGGCCGCGGCGCGCGTGGCTGCGGCGAGCGTCCGGCGAAAGAGCGGCTCGCCGGTGACCAGGTGGTCCGCGGGCAGCACCGCCATGACGGCTTCGCCCCCCGAACGCCGGGCGATCTCGACGGTGCCCCACGCGATGCAGGGAGCCGTGTTGCGCCCTCGAGGCTCGACCAGGAAGTTGCCCGCCGGGATCCCGGGAAGCTGGGCCTGTGCGTCGTCCGCCATCTCACGGCTCGTGGCCACCAGGATGGCCTCGGGTCCCACGAGGCCCTCGAGCCGGTCCACGGTACGCTGCAGGAACGTGCGCCCCCCCATGAACTCCAGAAACTGCTTGGGGCGGTGGTTCCTGGACAGGGGCCAGAAGCGCGTGCCACGGCCGCCGGCCATGATCAGCACATAGAGCGGGGGCATCGGGGGCTTCATCGAACGCCTCCAGGGCGCCAGGGGCCTCCAAGGTATCGCCTCCAGCCACCGGACGTCAGCGGGAGACGGGCCCCTCCTGTGGCGTGAAGAGGGCGGGCTCGAGCTGCCGGAGTGCCTCGTACGCCGCCACGGCCACGGCATTGGAGAGATTCAGGCTCCGGATGGGTCCGGGGATCGGAATGCGCCAGGACGGGTCGTGACCTCGGAGGGCTGGCGGGAGTCCGGTGCTCTCCTTGCCGAACACGAGCACGTCGCCCCGTGTGAACACGGCCATGGACACGGGCCGAGCCGCGTGGCGGGTCAGGACGTGCACCCTCCGTCCGTCGGTCCATCGGAGAAAGGCCTCCAGGCTCGGCCACTCCTGGAGATCCACCTGTCGCCAGTGGTCGATGCCCGCTCGCCTCACGGCCTTCTCGTCGGTCCGGAACCCGAGGGGATGCACGAGGTGCAGCCTCAGGCCCAATCCCACGCAGAGACGCCCCACGTTGCCCGTGTTCTGGGGGATCTCGGGGTGGATGAGCGCGATGTGGACGACGGGCTCGGGCAGACGGTCTACTCCTCGCCCGGCGTCGGCGGGTCGGCCACCTCGCGGTAGCGACCGATGACGACGCGCGCGGGCTGGACGAGGTGGGTCCCGATGCGGTACCCCACGTCGAACACCTGGACGACCATGCCGTCCATGCCCGCCATGGGGACGTCCACGGTGGCCAGGGCCTCGTGCAGGCCCGGATCGAACGGAACGCCGGCGGTGGAGATCTCCTCGAGGCCCAGATCCTTGAGGGCGGCCTGGAACTGCTCGAGGATGAGCTGGAACCCCTGGATCACCTCGGCGGGAACCTCCATCCGGCTCAACGCCTCGATGGACCGACGGAGGTTCTGCATCGGCTCGAAGACGGTCGTGACCACGCGAGCCCGCTGGTGACGCTCCCGCTCGTCCTGCAAACGCTCGGTGCGCTCACGGAAAGCGCTCATCTCGGACTGCAGCTCCTGGTAGGCGGAGGAGACCCGACGGAGACGAGACTCCATCTCGGCCAGCACCCGGGCCTCGGGCTCCTCGGCGCCCTCGTCGACCGCGAGGGGTGGGCTCTCGGCGGGCGGAGCCACCGCCCCGCCGGCCTCGTCGGGCTCGACGTCGGGCGACGGTAGCGACAGGGTGGATGCGTCGGGAGCCTGGACGTCGCCGGGTCCAGGGTCGGCGCGCTTCCCCTTGGACATGGAACGGACCTCCCGGGGGTTTGGAACCTCCACAGTAATCCGGGCCCCGGCTCCGTCAATGCTGCCCGAGACGCCGTTTCCGGCACCGGCGGCCGCGGTTACCTTCCGCCCCCCCTCCAAGGAGGAGCCGTCATGCATCCCCGCCAGATCCGCGTCATGGGCGTCCTGGCTGCCGTCCTGCTGGTCCTGGTCGCCCTGCTCGTGTACGTCGACCCCCCGGAGGACCGGGACGAGGACGGGCACCCCGGACCCGCACGGGTCTGGACCGGGCTCCAGGCCGAGGACGTGACGCGGATCGAGGTGGAACGCGCCCAGGACGGGATTCGCATGGTCGTCGAACGGGACGGGGACGGCTGGCGGCTGGTCGAGCCGTTCCAGGCCCCGGCGGACCGTTGGCATGTGGAGGACATGGCCAGCCGGCTGGCCTCCCTCGAGGCGGGCGATCCCATCGATGCGCCGGATCCCGAGCCGTTCGGTTTGGGGGATCCACCACGGGCGACGGCCACGTTCACGGATGCCGAGGGGGAGGTCAGGGTCCTGGTGATCGGAGACGTCGCCCCGGTGGGCAGCAACACCTACGTCCGGACGTCCTCGGACGGACCGGTCCGAGCCGCCGCGGGTCAGGTGGACCAGGACTTCCTGAGGCCCCTGGACGACTACCGGTCCCGCGATCCCTGGAAGGTGGCCGCCCGGGACGTGGACGCCGTCCAATGGCGGTCGCCCACCGGCGGGGGAGCGCTGAAGCAGGACGAACACGGCTGGTGGCTCGCCTCTGGGAGACGGGCGGACGAGGCGGCGGTGGACGCCCTCCTCAAGGAGGCCGAGAACCTGCGCATCGCCTCCTTCTCCGGATCGCCCGAGGGCGCGACGTTCGAAAGGGGCACCATCGTCCTCGTGGTGGACGGAGCGGAACACCGGATCGAGGTCGGCGACCCCGTGGACGGAGGCGTCCCCGCACGGATCCCGCTCTCCGAGACCCCGGTCCTGCTGGAGGACGGCGTGCTGGCCCTCGTGGACCGGGACGAGCGTGACCTCCCCCTGTCCCCTCCCCTGCCCGTCCGGCACGGATCCCTGGACGCCCTCCAGGTCACGCTGGGGGACCTCTCGTTTCAGGACACCCGCAAGGACGGCCTCTGGCAGGAGGAGGCCACGTTGGGCTTCCTGGACGCGTTCTCGGCAGCCGTCGTGGATCGTGGGCAGGATCGAGCCGTCGACACCCCCTGGGGCCGGATCGAGCTCACCGAGAAAGAGGGTCGAAAGGAGATCCTCTTGATCGGTGCCGCCGCCGCCGACGGGAGCTGCCCGGCGAGGGACGAGGCCGGCGGCCCTCCCATGGTGATCGATGCGTCCACGATCCAGGCGTGGAGAGACGCCTTGGGCCAGAGCCCCTGAACGCGCCCATCACTGGATGTTCCGCGTGTCCGCCCGGCTTCGGAATCCGAGGCGCGGTCCCGGCTCGTCGGGCAGCAGGAGCGATGGAGGGGCCGGATCGCTGCTGGGGGCGTTGCGCAGGAGTCCCCAGGCGAGCACCGCGACCGCCACCGCCAGGACCCACCCGGGCGTCCAGCCCGCCAGTCCGGCGATCAGGGCCGCCAGGGTGGCGAGCCCGGCCAATGCGAGGTGCCGACGCCTGCGGACGATCCTTCGCAGGAGCTGGTCCAGGGCGGCGAGCAGTTCGCGTTGCTCGGGATCGGCCCCCGTCTCCGCTTCACCCAGGTGTTGACGGGCGCGGGTCGTGTGTCCGCGGTGCAGTTCCAGCAGGATGAGCAGGAACCGGGCGCCGAAGAGGCGTGGATCCAGCCCGAGGGCCGCCTCCAGCGAGGCCTGGGCCTCCACGAGGCGCCCCTGGTGGACCAGGACCACCGCGAGCTGGTGCTCGAGGGCGGCGTCTCTGGGGTGGTGACGGCAGGCCAGCCGCGCGTAGAGCTCAGCCTCCTCGCGGCGACCCAACAGGTCCGCGGCGAGCGACGCGGCGAGGGCCGCATCCCGGTGGTCCGGATGGCGCTCCAGCAGGGCGGCCAGGGCCTCCAGGGCCGGCTCGGCGTCGCCCTCGCGGAGGTCTTTGAGTGCACTCGCGAACGGATCCCCCACCCGATCCGGGTCGAGCGAGGGGATCTGGGAGGCCTCGGACCCATCCGGGTCTTCCCCCGCGTCGGCCCGGGTGGTGAGCAGGATGCCGCAGTCCACCGCCTGCCACGCGGCCAGGAGACGCTCGGTGGCCTCCGCCAGGGGTCGGGCGTGGTGCAGCGCGACGACGAAGCGCTCGAACGCCTCACGGGCCACGCCCCCCTGGGTGCCCTCGAAGCGGTAGACGTAGAGCAGGCGCGGGCGGCCCTCGTCGCGGGTGAGCCAGTAGATGCGAGCGGGACCCTCGCGCTGGATCGCAGCGAACCGGTATGCCTCCGGATCCTCGCCCCGGCGGGCCGTGAATCGCCTCAGGAACGCGGCCACTTCGGCCGCCATCTCTCCGCCGAGATCGTCCCGGCTCCCCAGCGACCGGATGGAGGCCCACGCGTGGTGCAGGAGGTAGGACCGGCGGAGCTGGCGGATGCGGCGGCGGCAGTGGAAGACCTCGGCCTGGACGACCTCCGTGTCGCCGAAGCGTTCGTGCGCGGACAGGATGCGCCGCTGGTACAGGCGGACCGCGTCCTCGAAGGTGAAGGCGCGGATCACTCCGTCCCGCCCGACGATCTCCACGGGGAACTCCACGAGCGAGGAGTAGTCCTTCAGCTGGTACTGCCGGAGCCTGTGCTGTTTCTCGGGATGCGCCATGGCCACCGGTGCCCCGGGGGGCAGGTCCATTGTACCCGCACCGGCCGGCAACCGGGAGGGGGCGCGTGCGCTGGACGTCGCCGCTCGAGGCTGCAATAAAGGGCCCCATGCAGAGGTATGACCGCCGGACCGCCCTTCGAGGAGAGCCCTCCCGGGTCGCTTCGGACGCCACCCTGGCGGGGCTCGACGAGACCCACGTGTCGCTTCACCTCGCCATGGCTCCCGACGCAGAGGAAGCGGCCGTGTGCTCCGCCGGGAGGGGCGACGAGGCGGCCCGGGCCTGGATCGTGCGGACGTACACGCCGCTGGTCCACCGCTTCTCCTTGCGGATGCTCGGGAACGAAGAGGATGCCCGTGACGCCACCCAGGAGACGATGGTCAAGGTGCTGCGCCACCTGGATCGCTACGACCCGTCCCGACGCTTCGCCACGTGGGTGTTCGGCATCGCCCGAAACACGTGCATCGACGAGCATCGCCGTCGCCTGCGCCGTCGCACGTCGCCCGAGGTCGAGACCGTGGACCCGGCGGACGGCGCCTTCGAACGGACCGAACGGGAGCAACGGGCCGCTCGGCTGCTCGCCGCGCTTCAACGTCTCCCGCCGCGCTACCGCGAGATCCTGCTGCTCTACCACTTCGAGCTCCTCAAGTACCGCGAGATCGCCGACATCCTCCATCTGCCGCTCGGCACGGTGATGAACCGGATCTTCCGGGCGCGGTCGAGGCTCAGGGAGCTCTACCTCGCCCTCGAACCCGAGACCGGAGTCCGGCCATGAAGGGTCACCTCTCGGACGATCTCCTCGAACGCTTCGACACCGGTCGCCTGTCCCGTGCGGAGGCGGCCCGCGTGGCGGTGCACCTCGACGCCTGTTCCCCCTGCGCCGGACGGGCCCACGCGCTGGATCCCCTCGCCTCCGTGTTCTCGGCCGTGGAGGATCCCCCCGTCCCCGAGGGGCTGGAGCGTGCAATCCTCGAAGCGGCCGCCCGGCCGCCCCGGACCGAGATGGACCTGGCCTGGCCGGTGGCAGGCGCATTGCTGGCGGCTGCAGCCGTCCTCTTCGTCTCGGGGGGCGATCCGACGGGCCTCGCCACGGCCGGCGCGCGGATCGCGGGTGCGGCCCTCTTGGTCGGGGACGTCGTGACCGGCTTGTGTTCCCCCGTGTTCCTCCTGTTCGTCTGCGCCACGACAGGTCTCGTGTCGAGCGTCGCGGCATTCGGCCTGCTCGGGCTTTCCAGGGAGGTGTCATGATCCCGCTGCTCCTCGTCGTTCCCTTGGCCCTTTCCACCTGGGGGCTCGAAGAGGTCTCGGAGCCGACCCAGCCGGCGCCCACAGCGGCCTCCGAGGCGGCCGAAGCCCCGTCTCCGTCCGCCCCGCCGGCCGTGGAGACGCCCCCCACCGCCCCGCGGGCTCCCGCAGAGCCAGCCCGTCGCAGAACGGGAACGTCCTCGGCCGTGGCCGCGCTCCAGGAACGGGTCGATGGCCAGGAGGCCCGCCTGGTCGCGTTGGAGACCCGGCTTTCCGAGTTGGAGACCCTGGCGCCCGAGGCAGCCGCTCCTCCCGAGGCGCCCGACGACGGGGCCGACCAGCGGCGGCTCCAGTCGTTCGGCCGTCCCTTGAGGGTGGCCGAGGGCGAGCGCGTGGCTGAGGCCGTAGCCTTCGGTGCCGCCGTGGAGGTGGCCGGAGACGTGACCGGGGACGTGGTGTCCTTCGGAGGGGACGTAGACGTCCGGGCCACCGGTCGGGTGGAGGGCGACGCGGTGTCCTTCGGCGGAGAGGTCCGCGTCGAGGACGGCGGGACGGTCCTGGGGGACCGCACCGGCATCGCCCAGGTGCCGACCCGCCTGGACCCCTCCTCCGTCACGTCCTTCCTCGCGCGCGGCGGATCCTGGATCCAGGGCCAGGTGCGCCGCCTCGTCCTCTTGTTCAGCCTCGCGGGGACGGCGGTGCTGGTGCTCGGCCTTGCCCCGGATCGCGTGCAAGGGGTCGCACGAGGGCTACGCGAGCACCCTGTCCGCTACGGGTTCGCCGGGCTCCTGCTCACGCTCGCCGTGACGTTCGTCGCCTCTCTACTGGCCATCACGCTCGTCGGCCTGCCGGTTTCCCTGGTCCTCCTGTCGTTCGTGGCGTTCTCGTGGCTGCTGGGATTCACGGCCCTGGCCCTGGCCACGGGAGGGCTGATTCCCCTCCCGTCCAGCGGCGGTGGCAGGCTCGCGGCGCTCCTCCTCGGGCTCCTCCTCCTGGCCCTGGTGAGCATGGTTCCCTACGTCGGAAAGGCCATCCTGGTGCTCGCGCTGTTCCCCTGCGTGGGCGCAGCGGTCGGCACGCGGTTCGGCACGCAGTCCTGAGGGGCGCCGTCGCGGCGCCCGACCGTCACCTGCGCGAGGAGGAGATCCGCTCGCCCAGCACGGACAGGATCTCGCTGGCGTTCGTGGGGTCGACCACGGCGAGGGCGTCGCTCACGGCCGCATCGCACTGGGTGGCCTCCATGAGGGCGCTCCGGGCGGCATCGAGATCCTCCGCCATCAGGCGCACGATCCCGCGGGCGAGCAGCAGGTCGGCCTTGAGCCCCGGTTCCAGGGTTTCCACGCCGAGCGCCTGGTCCACGAGCGTGCCGGCCTCGCTCCAGGTCCCCTTGCGCAGCGAGAGTTCGGCGAGGCGGAGCAGCGCGCGCGGTTCGCTCACGTCGAAGTTCAGGCTCTTGCGGTAGTGGTCCGCGGCCTTCTCGGCCAGGTTCATCTTCCGATCCAGGACGAAGCCCTTGGCCAGGTAGGCATTCACCACCTCGGCCCGTTCCCGAGCGTGGAAGATGACGTTGTTGTAGACGTTCAGGAGGGCGTTCCACTCGCCGCGATCGAAGAGGATGTCCGCGAGACCCAACAGGGCGGGCACGTCGTTCGGGTGGAACTCGAGCGCCTTGTTGAAGCGCTTCTGGGCCTTGTCGAGATCGCCGAGTTGTCGCTGCACGTGGCCCAACTGCGTGTAGACGCGCGCCAGGAAAGCCGGATCGCCCTGCCCGCCCGTGAGCTGGAGCAGCGTGCGGAGGGCGTTGTCGGCCTGCTCCCACCGGCCCATCTCGACGTAGATGGGGGCGACGGCCTCGAGGGACGGGAGGTGGGACTGGTTGAGCTCCAGCGTCCGCTCGTAGCGAGCCAGGGCATCGTCGGTCCGACCCAGCCCCCGGAGGGTCTCCCCGTACCGGAAGTAGAACTGGGCCACCTCCATCTGCTCGTCGAAGTCCTCCAGGTCCCGGGTAGCCTCCACGGGCTCGAGGCGTTCGAAGAGCGGGACCGCCTCGGCCCAGGCTCCCTTCTCGAACAGGTAGGCGCACTGGAACGAGAGGGCCTCGGTGCAGTCCGGCTGCTCCTCGAGCATCCGTGCGTAGATCTCGCTGGCTTGTTCGCGGTTCCGCAACGTCGCGTCCCGGATGTGGGCCGCGTGGGCCAGGGCCTCCATCCGCTCGTCGCCTTCCACGGCATCGGCGATGGCCAGCAGGGCGTGCACCGCCTCCTCCCAGTCGCCACGGGCGGAGTGGATACGCTCCAGCATCCGGGCCGCCTCGACGTCCGGGGCGTCTCCATAGGCCGCTGCCTCGAGGAGGTGGATGGCGTCCGCGGGTCGATCCAGCTCCTCCTCGTAGGCCGTGCCCACGCGGCGCAGCACCGCGGAGCGTTCGGCACCCCCGAGCACCTGGGCCAGGGCTTCGCCGTGGTCCACGAAGGCCTTCCAGTCCCGGGCCGCCTCGGCGAGTCCCATGAGGCGCTCGTGTGCCTCCTGGTGGCTCGGGTCGAGGTCGAGGACCTTGCGCCAGGCATCCGCTGCTACCGGCGGCTCCTCGAGGCGATCCTGCCAGATGCGGGCGATGTCTGCGTACAGGGCCGTCTGCCGCGCCCCTTCCGCCAGCACGGCCCGGCGCGAGAGGATGCCCACGAGGCTTCGCCAGTCCTCGCCTTCCTCGGCGAGGGACTGCAAGCCCCCCAGGGCGGCGAGATCCTCGGGCACGAGGTTGAGGACCCTGAGCCAGACGTCCCTGGCCTGCTCGCCACGACCGAACGCCTTGTGGAGTTGGGCCAGGCGGTGGAGCACCTCCGCACGTTCCGGGTCCGACGTGGCCACGGCCTCGCGCTGCTCCAGGTACCGTACGGCCAGCTCGTCGTCCCCCCGGGCGGCCGCGATGCCCGCCATGGCATCGAGGATCTCCGGGTCCTTCGGGTTCTGGTCGAGAAGCTGGCGGTAGAAGTCCCAGGCCTCCTCGGTGCTGGCGAGGTGGTCGGCCAGGACGCGACGCTGGGAACGGTCGACCGTTGCCTGGACCTCGGGATTCCGAACCATGGAGCGGATCCGCGTGAGGTTCTCGAACACCGCCGGCCAGTCGCCGCTCGACTCCAGCCAGCGCCCGAGGAGGAACAGGCTGGGCAAGGGGTCCTCCTCGGACTCGAGGCCGGTCTTGAGCGCAGCGACTGCTCCCTCCGTGTCCTCGATGTCCAGCAGGACCCCGGCGAGTTCCACACCGCCCGTGATGCCCACGCGAGCGAACAGGTCCCGGATCCCCGCACCGTCCCGGGCCGCGACGAGCATGCGCTGGAGCCCGTCGAAGGCCTTGCCACGGCCAGGTCTCGCCTCCAGCGCGGCCTCGTAGAGGGCCCGCGCCTCCTCGGACATGCCGCCCATCTCGTACCGGTGGGCGCTCAGCAAGGCGTGGAGGCCTCGGACCGCAGGCGTGGGCGAAGCCTCCATCAGGGCGCGCTGCACCTGGGCCAGGGACGCGTGGTCGCCGGACGCCGTGAGGAGTCGCTCCAGGCCGACCCAGGCCGGGAAGTCGTCCGTACGGACCGCTACGGCGGCCTGGTAGGCCGCCAGCGCTCCTGGCGCGTCGTGGAGGTAGACCTCGCGCAGGCGGCCGAGGTCCCGGTACCGGTCGCCGCTCGAGGACTGCTCGAGCAGGCGGGCCGCCGGCTCCCAGTACCCGAGACCCTCGCAGAGCCGTGCGAGCGCCCCCGACGGGAGATCCGTCCCACTGGCGATCATCGGATCCAGGATCTGCACGGCGGCCACGTCGTCGCCGGACTCGGTGCGGAGCAGTACGGTCTGGAGGCGCGCGGCCTGGGCCAGGGCCTCGTCCGAGGACGCGGTGGCCCACGCGACCAGGCGCTCGGCCTCGGCCGGGCGATCGCCCCGAGCGGCGGCGAGACGGATCAGCATCTCGAAGGCGGCACCGTGATCGGCCTGGACGGCCAGGATGCCCTCGGCGAGGGGCTTCAGGTCCATCTCGGGCAGCGAGGTGGCCAGGAGCAGGGCCTGGTACAGCAGCCACGCCTTGTGCCCGGGGTCCTCGGTGGCATCGGCCTCGGCCCTCAAGAGACCCAGGCAGGAGGAGGCGTCGCCGAGCTGGGTCAGGACGTCGCGGAGCACGACCCGTGCCGGGTGGAAGTCGGGCGACAGCTCGAGAGAGTTCTTCAGGCACTTGACGGCGGTGTCGCGGTCCCCCCCGTGCTCGGCCAGCAACCGGCCAGCGAGGTGCCAGAGGCCGGCGGCACGGGCTCCGTCGCGGGTGGCCTGCGCGGCGCGCTGGGCCACGGTGGCCAGCTCACCCCATTTCTCCTGGGCCTCCAGCATGCGGCCCAGGGCGTCGAAGGCCAGGACGTGGTCGGGTGCGGCATCGAGGGCCCGGCGGTAGAGCTCGGCGGCCTCTGGCGCCGGAGCGCCCAGCTCCCAGGCGAGACCGGAGCGGTACAGGTGGAGGGCCGAGACCTCGGGGTCGGCCCCCGTGGCGGCCCGCTGCTCGAGCAGGGCCGCGCGCTCGCGGGTCAGGCCCATGCGCCGGTACACCCGATCCAGCCCCTCGATGGCGGGCAGGAACGCGGCCGATCGATCGAGGATGGTCTCGTAGAACGCACGGGCGCGGGCGTCGTCCAGGAGGTGGTACTCGCAGGCCACCGCGGCCTGGTACAGGAGGGAGATCGCGAGGTTGGCGTTCGGGGTCCGTGCGGCCTGGGTTTCCCAGAGGGCCACTCGCCCCTCGTGGTCGCCCTTGGCCTGGAGCAGGCGCGCGATGGCCTCCACGGCCGGCAGGCTCTCGGGATCCGCCTTGAGCGCGGCCCGGTAGGCCTTCAGGGCCTCGTCGGGCTTGCCGATCCGGGACTCGAGCAGGAAGCCCGCCTCGAACGAGGCCAGGGCCGAGGTGGGGCCCTTGACGTGCCGGGCTTCTGCCTGAAGCGCGCGCACCAGCTCATCCCAGCGCTGGAGGGCATGGAGGAAAGCGCGGTGTTCCACGCGATCCGCGACGGTGGGATTCGCCTTGGCGACCTCGTCCCAGGCGGAGCTCGCGCTCGCGGTGTCGGCCACGCGGGTCCACCACACGCGGGCCGCACGCACGAACCATGTCCGCGCGTCGGCACCGGTGCTTCGTTCGGCCTCCGACTGGTAGAGGCGGGCGAGATCCGCCCAGGAGCCGAGGCGGAGAAAATGGCGTTCAAGGGAGAGAAAAGCAGGAGTATAGGCTGGATCGGCAGCGCGTGCTGCCTGGTACGCGGCTAGAGCCTCCTCGTCACGTCCGAGCCGGCTCTCGAGAATCTGTCCTTGCTCCACGTAGTACTCGGCGGCCAGCGATCCGGTGGCCAGCTGGGCCATCCGTCCCAGGACGGGAGGCAGGGAGGGCCAGGACTGGAGCCGGAGGTAGAGGTCCCTCAAGAGGCGGCAGGAGAAGTAGTCTTCGGAGTCGGCGGCGGACGAGGTCTCCAGGAGCCGCACGGCCAGCGCGTCGTCCCGGAGGTTGTTGCGGGCCACCAGGGCGGCATCCTGCAACGCCTCGGCCCGTGCCCGGGGTTCCTCGACGAGCGCGGCGCGTTCCTCGAAGACCCGGCAAAGCTCGGCGAAGTCCCCGCGTTCGGCCACCAGGTCGGCGAGGTCCCGCAACAAGGCGGGTGTCGCGTGGCCGGCCTGTTGGGCTGCTTTGAGCAGCGACTCGGCGCGTGCGTGGTCTCCCACCCAGTCCCGGTAGAGGACCGCAGCTGCGGCCAGGCGGTGAGCCCGTACCCCGGGTTCTCCGTCTTCCGCCTCGAGTTCGAGCGTCCGGGCCACCTCCAGCCACGAACGGGCCTCGGGGGACATCTCGGCGGAAGAGGGTGGCGGCTGGGGAGCAGGCCGCGCCGCGAGGGGGGGAAGATCCTCTGGAGCCGGCCCGGGAAGGGGCTCGACGGGTTGTGCGACAAGAACGCCCGGTCCAGCGGGCGGGAGCGGCTCGGGCGCCCGGGCCTCCTCGGGAGGAACCGGCTCGGGCGGGAGCGGCTCGGGCGGGAGCGGCTCGGGCGCCCGGGCCTCCTCGGGCGGAGGCGGGGACAGGGGGGGCTCGATGGCCAGACTGCTGGGGACCGGCTCTTCGGCGCCGGGGACCCCCTCGTCGGCGGCGGTTCCCCAGCCGGAAGCCTCCTCGGGGGTTCCGAAGCTGTCTCCAGTTGCGAAAAAGTCGGCTTCGACGTCGTCGAAACCGCCTTCCTGCACCGGGTCCTCGGTCGGGGTTGCGGGCTTCTTCGGCTTGGCCATGTCGCACCTGCACTGGACGGTGGCTCGAAACACGGAGGCGCGGGCATTCCCGGGGAAATCCCCACGCGTACGACGATGGGTTCTCATACCACCCGTTCACGGTCACGGGCAAGACGAGAAACCGGGGAGTCGCGCCGCTCCCCCCGAAGCCCCGGCGGAGGGACGGACGTGGAGCCACCGGCCCTGCCCCCTCTCCCCCCGGCAGAGGGGGCCGCCGACAGGCACCGGGTGGGGGGCGCCCGCCACCGCCGCCCGCGAACCGCCGAGACGCTCCTCCCCCCGGTCTCCTACAGTCTACAGCCTACAGCCTCTCTCTGGTCTGGGGGGCTCTCCCCTGACCGCCACGACCCCGCGGCGGGGCTGCCGGACCTGTTGGATCTTCGGGGAAGCAGGCCCGAGTCTAGCCCGCCGAACCCTCGTGGCGGCGCGGGACGCGCTCCGAGAAGCCGCAGAGGATCTCGTAGGGGACCGTGCCGGCGTGCCGCGCCAGCTCCTCGGCGGTGACGCGCTCTTCGCCCTGCTGGCCGAGCAGGACCACCTCGTCGCCCGCCGAAACGGTCTCGTGGACGTCGGTCACGTCCACGAGGGTGAGGTCCATGCAGACGGTGCCGCGTACGGGTGCCCTGCAGCCGTGGACGAGCACCTCGGCATGGTTGGACAGCGCCCTCGGGTAGCCGTCGGCGTAGCCCACCGGGAGGGTGGCGATGCGGGAGGGCCGGGGGGTCACGAACCGGCGGTCGTAGCAGAGCCCCACGCCCGCCGGGAGGTCCTTCACGAAGAGAACCCGCGTGGTGACGGTCATCACCGGTTCGAGCGAGATCCGTGCGGCCGTGGCCGGGCTGGGATGGATCCCGTACAGGGCCAGACCCGGGCGCACGAGGTCGAACCTGAGCCGCGGGTGGAGGATCGCGCCCTCCGAGTTGGCCAGGTGCAGCAACGAGGGGTGGAACCCGCGCACCCGGGCGGCCTGCAGGGCCACCAGGAATCGCCGGCCCTGCTCCTCGGTCGAGACCCCCTCCCCCGCTCCTCCGAGGTGGGAGCACAGGCCGTCCACCTTGAGCCACCGGAAGCCCGCGAACCGGTCCAGGAACCCCTCCCACTGGGGAAGCGGGACCCCGAGCCGTCCCATGCCGGTGTCTACCTTCAGGTGGATGCCGTACGGCTCGCGCCTCCGGGCTGCTTCCTGCTCGATGCGCTCGGCGTCGGAGAGATCGTAGACCACGGGAGTCAGGCGGTGGGCGATCGCGTCTGCGGCCCCGCCCGGTCCGGCCCCGCCGAGGCAGAGGATGGGGGCGATGATGCCCGCTTCGCGCAGCCGGATGCCCTCCTCGACCAGCGCCACGCCGAACCACTCGCACCCGGCGGCTTGGAGGGCCCGTGCGACGGGCACGGCACCGTGCCCGTAGGCATCGCCCTTCACGGCGGCCAGGATGCCCACGGACGGTCCCACGAGTGCCCTCAGGGCCATGAGGTTGCCCTTCAGGCGCGACAGGTCCACGGTGGCCAGGGTGGGACGGATGGGGCGGGGGTCGGACATGGGGTGCGCCGGCCCAGGCGGCGACGGTCGCGGGGGCGTTGCCCGTCCCTAACGCGAGCCGGCCACGGGCATCAGGCGGACCCTTGCCCTGGCGTCGTCCTCTCCGGCCCACGGACCGGGATAGGGGCTGCCCTGGAGGCCCGCCATGCACCTGCTCCTGGTCGTTTCGGGCGGAATCGCGGCCTACAAGGCCTGCGAGGTCGCAAGCCTCGCCGTCCGTGCAGGCCACCGGGTGCGCGTCGCCATGACCCCCAACGCGACCCGTTTCGTCTCCCCTCTCACCTTTCGGGCCTTGTCCGGTCAGCACGTCTTCGTCGATTGCTTCCGGGAACCCCCGGACGAGGGCATCGACCACGTGGAGTGGGCCCGGTGGGCGTCCGTCGCGGTGGTGGCTCCCGCCACGGCCAACCTCCTGGGGAAGCTGGCCTGTGGCATCGCCGACGACGCGGCCAGCACGGTGCTCATCGCGCTGCCTCGCGAGGTGCCGGTGGTGCTGGCCCCGGCCATGAACACCGCCATGTGGCTCAACCCCGTGGTGCAGCGCAACCTGGGCTGGCTCGCGGACCTGGGGCGCTTCCACGTGGTGGAACCGATCGAGAAGCGCCTGGCCTGCGGCGACGTGGGACCGGGCGCGATGGCCGATCCCGCAGAGGTGCTGGCCCGCGCTGAGGCCCTCGCCCGCCCCGAGTGAGCGTCAGGCGTCTTGCGTGGGGCCCGATCGGCCCAGGCGGCTGGCCTCCTCCATCCGCGCCCACCAGTGGTCGGGGTCCTCGTTCTCCTGCGGGTCGAGCAGGGGCACCGCGCAGCGGTCGTCCTCCAGCACCACCGCGGCGGGTCCGGTGGACACCCGTTCGTCCAGGAGGACGAGGCGACCGTCCGACAGGATCAGCCCGCAAAGCGCGTGGGTCGCGTCATCGAACATGAGGTCGCCGACGGTCCCGAGGGCCGTCCCATCGCGCGAGAGCACCTTGCTCCCCAGGTAGCGGCTCGCCCAGGCCCGGCCTTCCTCGGGGTTTCGGGCTGCCCCCGACCACACGACCTGAGACTCGGCGCGGATGAAGACCACGTCACGACCGACCTTGTCGAGGTCTTCCGCCGCCACGCCGCCTGCACGGCCGAAGACGTGGAGGGGTTTCAGGCGGTATCCGAAGATGCGCCATGTCCGGATGTCGAACTGGAAGTCGTCGAACTTGCCGATCATCGCCCCCTCCTCGAGGGTGACGACCTGCCGGCCTCGGGTTGCTTCGTAGCGGTGCATGGGACCTCCCAAGACGGGATCCAGGTCCTATCACGGAACCTTCCGAGGGACCGCGCCGAGCGGCCCGGCCGGCGGGATAGGCCGTCCCGGATGTGTGCGCACCCGTCCGATCCCGGTGGCGACATCCTCGACCTCGCCCACCTGCCGGTCGAGGAGGAGGCCGAGGTCAAGCGCCTGAGGGTGGAGCGCGCGCTGGCGGCCATGGGGATCCGGGCGGAGGTCCCGGCACCGCCGCCGCCGCCGGTGCGGGAGGGCGCACGGGCCCGCATCCGCCTCCACGTGGGACGGGGTGGACGTCTCGTGATGTTCCGGCGCCGCACCCACGAAACCGTCTCCCCGCCCCTCGACCGGATGGCTCGGCCCCGTGTGGCGACCGCGGCTCGTGGGCTCGAGGAGGGCCTGTCCGCGCTGCCCGAGATGGAGGGGGGCCAGGTGGAGGTCCGGGCCGATGCACATCACGCGGTGGCCGTCCTGTACCCTCTGGCCGCTCGCCGGATCCGGCAGGCCGCCGACCTGGCTCGCCCGATGGGGCCGGCCGGAGCCGTCGCCCTGAGAGACCGCGCCGTCGTGGGCGATCCGCGCGTGGAGTTCCGGGTGGCCGGGCTCGCCCTCCGGTTCGGCCCGGTGACGTTCTTCCAGGTCCACCCGGAGGCCAACGACCGGCTCGTGGCCGATGTCGTGGCTCGGATCCTCGCGCTCGGGCCCGCCCGTGTCCTCGATCTCTTCGGCGGGGCTGGAAACTTTTCGCTCCCGCTGGCCGCTGCCGGGACCCAGGTGGAACTGGTCGAGGCCTCGGGTCCGGCGGTGTCCGACGCCCGGCAGAACGCCGCGCGCCTGGGCCTCGACGTCCAGGTGGTCCGCTGGGATGCCACCCGCTTCGACCCGGGCAGATCGTTCTTCGACGTGGCCGTGCTCGACCCCCCGCGGAGCGGCGGTGGCGAGACTTTGGCCAGAGTCCTCGTGACCCGTCCTCGCGCCGTGGTGCTGGTGTCCTGCCACCCGCCGTCCCTGGCCCGCGACCTCCGGGTCGCCTCGGATCGGGGCTACCGCGTCGAGGACCTCCGCCTGCACGATCTCTTTCCCCTCACCTCCCACGTCGAGGTGGTGGCCACCCTGCGTCGATAGCGACCCTGCCGTGCGGATCCGTCAGGGGACCGGTGCGGCGGGAGTCTCGTCCCTGCGGGTCCGACGCCATCCCACGAGCGCGAGCCCTACGGCTACCAGCACGATGCAGCCGTACTGGGCCGGGGTGAGCCCGGCGTAGCGGAGGTCGGAGCCGGCCAGGTCTTCGGCTCGGAGGAAGTCGAGGAGGAAGCGTGCCGGTCCGTACAGGAAGCACCAGAGGAGGATGAAGGTGGCCTCGGCCCGCTCCCGCCGTCCCACCACCCAGAAGACGATGGCGATGCCCAGCGTCAGGATCGCCTCGTACAACCCGAGGTCGTGGCGGGGTCCGATCTCGGGGAAGCGGATGGCGAGCGGGAACGTGGACAGGCGCCCGAGATGGTCGTGGACCGACGCGCACCCGAGCCGCCCGAAGAACCAGCCGAACGGCAGGCCGTACATGATGACGTCGGCGTGGGGCCAGAACGGGCGCTTCCTCAGGACGCGGTAGAACAGCACCACCCCCAGGAGCGCACCCAGGAAGCCTCCGAACGAGGAGAAGCCGGCCCACAGCTTCAGCAGGACGATCGGGCCCTGCTCGCGGAGCTGCTCCGGGTGGTAGGCCAGCACGTGGACGAGGTGGCCCACGAGGAAGCCGAACCCGACGGTGAACACCACGCCATCCACCACGTCGCGTACGTCCAGCCCGAGGCGGCGGCCGCGGGCACGCGCCACTTCCATCCCGACCACGAAGCCCACGCACACGAAGGCTGCCCACGGATCGATGGGAATCGGGCCGAGGTCGATGACCGGTATGCGGTAGTAGGGAATCACGGTGCCTCCCTCGGGCGTGGTATCCTGTAGGACGAGGGTGCGACATGCCCGTCATCACACACGACGTCACCATCGGGGGCCTGCGCCGCGACGCGGTCTACGCGTGGCTGGGCGAGCCCGGGAACCACCTGCATCTCCTCGAGGGGGCGTTCCGACACGTGCAGCCCCGAGGCGTGGGGGTCTTCGAGATCGAGATCGGAATCCCGATGGCCGGGGGCCGCCTCACGTACGAGATCGCCGGCCAGGACGGCAGCCACGGCGGGCGTCGTGTCCACGTGCGCCTCACGGGACCCCGGATCACCGGAAGGCTCCACTGGTCCCTCCGGACCGCCAAGCCCTCCACGGACACGCTGGTCACGCTCCACGTGGACTACGAGCCCACCGGATCGCTCTGGCGCGTGGCGGACGCGCTGCTCATGCGCCGGCGACTGGAGGAGGCCTGGCAACGGATGGCCGACGGCCTCGCGGCCGCCCTCCAGGCCCACCCGCCCGAG
Source organism: Deltaproteobacteria bacterium (assembly GCA_016927815.1). GTDB lineage: Bacteria > Myxococcota_A > UBA796 > UBA796 > JAFGLY01 > JAFGLY01. Next base: position 49,671 of record JAFGLY010000170.1, read on the forward strand.
TAGGTCGGCTCGTCCCAGGACCGCGAGGCGGGTCGTCACCGGAACCGGATCCCGGCCAGCAGGGCCGCCGTGGCCTCCCGGGCCTCCACGAGGCGACCCGCAGGCACGGTCGACTCCACGTGGTAGGCGATGCCGCCCAGCACGGTGAAGGTGTCGAGCACGAGGTCCCCGGACGGATCGTCGGGCACGCAGGTGGCGACTCCCACGGGGCCCGGGATGCGCAGGTCTCCGAAGGCGCCGTCGGCCTCGAAGGTCCAGGTGCAGCCCTGGCGGGGGCGAGGTCCGGACGCGTCCTCCCGGAAGACCCAGACCTGGGCAGCCGTCCCCGTGGCCACGTGGCGCGCCTCCAACCGGAGCATGCCGTCCGCGGCTCCGGGCGCGAGGGTCCAGCCCTCCGGGGCCGTGACCGAGAAGGGGTAGGAGCCGTCCTCGTACACGCCCTCCCTCACGGTGCCCGCCGGGGAGATGGCCACGGTCTCCTCGGCCACCGGGGGCAGGGAGGCCGGCGGAAGGGGCAACGTGCCGCCCGGACACCCGGTCAGGCACGAGAGTGCGCTGCCTGCGAAGAGGAGGTTACGTGTCCTCCCGGAGGAACCTGACATGCGCTTCCTGCTTCCCCTGCTCGCCCTTTCCGCCTGTGGAGGCGCCGGAGCCAACCTGGAAGGATCGGTCGGCGGCATCGATTTCGAAGACGTGAACGTGGTGTTCTTCGGAGGGCCCTTCATCTTCTTCTCGAACGTGACCTGGAGCTGCCTGGACGTCTACTGGGTCTCCCGAACCTACAACGAGGGATCCGAGGTCGCCGACGGGCGGGACTTCAGCGCAATCCAGTTCGCGTACTCGGATCCCGAGGTGGCGGAGGGCCTGTGGAACGTGGCCGGCGAGGCTGCGGTGTCCTCGGCCTTCTTGAGCCAGCAGGGCGGGGCGCTCCGCGTCTGGGAGGGCCGCGGCGGGAGCCTGGACGTGGTGTCGGTGGACGACGACTTCGTGGATGGAAGCTTCAACATCACCTTCGAGGCCGGGGCCGTGTCGGGGACGTTCACGGCCGAGTGGTGCCGGAACCTCAAGGACAACTAGAACACAGGATCGGCAAGCGCTTTCAGCCGATCGAGCGAGGCCGTCTCCACCTCGGCGTGCAGGCTCTGGCCGTGGCTGTCCATGGTGACGAAGACCGGGAAATCCCGGACCTCGAAGTGCCACATCGCCTCGGGGATGCCGAACTCGAGACAGTGGACGCCTTGGACGGCGCGAACGCGACGGGCGTAGTACTGGGCCGCGCCTCCCACGGCCACCGCGTACACCGCTCCGACGTCCTGCAGGCCCCGAAGGGTCCGGGCGCCCATGCCCCCCTTGCCGATGACCACGCGGAATCCCGTTTTTCGTAGGATGTCCGCCTGGTAGGGCTCCTCGCGGATCGAGGTGGTGGGGCCTGCAGCCATCACGCGCCAGGTGTCGCCCTCCTTCAACATGACCGGCCCGCAGTGGTAGATCGCGCTGCCACGGACGTCCACGGGCAGATCCTCCTTGAGGAAGTGGGCGTGGAACCGGTCGCGACCGAGGTGGAGGGTCCCGTCGAGCAGGACCACGTCCCCGACGCGGAGGCTCCGGGCCTCCTCCTCCGAGATGGGGAGGCGGAGCCGCCGGACGGATCCATCGGAGAAGCCCCCCTCGTCCGAAGCGGTGGAGAGGACGTCGGGCGCGGCGGGATCGAGGTAGTCCCAGCCGAGGACGTCGAACGACTGCGCGTCGAGATGGACCGCCTGGCGGCGGAACGCCCAGCAGTTGTAGGCGACGGAGACGAAGAAGCAGGCGGGCAGACGGTTCCGGGCTCCCACCTTGCAGCCGAGCACGGTGATGTCTCCGCCGAACCCCATGGTCCCGATGCCGAGGCGGTTGCCGGCCTCGAGGACGTAGGCTTCGAGGCGGGCGAGCGAGGGCTCGGGATTCACGTCGTTGAGAGGCCGGAAGAGCTGGGCCTTGGCGAGTTCGTGGGAGGAGGTGCGATCCCCCCCGATGCACACGCCGAGGAAGCCCGGCGAGCAGCCCTTGCCCTGGGCCTTCCAGAGCGCGTTAAGGACGCACTTGCGGACGCCGTCGAGGTCCCGGCCGGCCCGGCCCAGTCCCTCGAGCTCCGCCGGCAGCGAGTACTGGGTGCTCATGTTCTCGCAGCCGCCCCCCTTGAGGAGGAGCCGGACCCGAACGTGGGGTTCCTGCCAGGTGTGCACGTGGATCACGGGGTAGCCGGTGCCCGCGTTGCCCTGGTTCTCTCCGGTGAGGGAGTCCACCGAGTTGCGGCGCAGGATCCCAGCCTCGGTCGCCCGAGCGAGCGCGCGGTGAATGCAGGCTTCGGCTTCCAGCGCATCGAACCCCAAGGGCGCGTGGATCTCGAACGTGGGCATGCCGGTGTCCTGGCAGATGGCCGCGACGTCCCGGCGGGCCATGTCCACGTTGATCGCCACGGTCTGGAGCGCGATGGCGCTGCGCGTGGCTGCATCCTCTCGGGCCCGGCCCTCGGCCAGGGCGCGCATCGCGTCATCGGGCAGCCGGCTGGAGGTGCGTTCCACCAGTTCGACCATCCGCTCTTCGAATGCCTGCATCGGATCCTCCTCGTGGATTCGGCTCATGGAGAACAGGGATCGTTGGGTGCGCCCGGCGTGCCGAGGTCACCGTCGCCATAGGGGCTCACCGCCGCGCACCAGCGATGGCCGTCGTCGTTGAGGGCCGCATCCATGGCCTCCGGGTCGAGGCTCATCGAGGCGCCATCGAGTGCGGGAAAGGCCCCCCCGTCGTCCCAGGCCACCTCGTCCACCACGGTGTCGCCGAACCCGAGGACGAGCGTGTCGGCGCCGTTGGCCAGGGCGCATTCGCTGTAGCCGTAGGCGGCATCGAGCGAGACCCCGCCGTTCTCCCAGGGGAAGGGATCGGGGCCGAGGACGGCATGCTCCTCGGGTGCGAGGACGAGACTCTCCCGGATGGCGAACGCCGGATAGCCGTCGGCGTCGGTGACCTCCAGGCCCACCAGGTCCACGGGGACCTCGAGAGCGCTGGAGATCTCGAACCACTCGCCGACATCGTCCGGAACGCTCTCGGGATTCCGCATGACCTCGCTCACCACGAGGTCGCCGGGCACGAGATCCCAGGCGCACAGATCCGCCCGGCAGTCCCATGGAGGCTCGGAGTAGTCCTGGAGGTCGTCGCTGGAACGGGGCTCGAGGGCGAACTCGGCCCCGGTCCAGTACAGCAGGCCCCGCAGCGCGAAGAGGGTGGCACCCGTGACGGTGGTGGTGGAGACGTAGAGGTCGTCCACGAGGACCCCTCCGTCTATCCTCCACTCCCCCTTCCCACCCTTCGTGACCTCGGGGCTCTGCACCTGAAGGAGCATGCCCTCGTAGGGTTCCGCCGCGTCGGGGTCCGCGAGCCGGGCCACGTCCACTGTCTGCGGGGCGGGGACCTCGGCTTCTCCCGTGACGGTCACGACGTCGGCCTCCAACTGGGTGAGCGTGCCGTCCTTGCGCGACGCCGCGTACTCAGCGGTGATCCCGTGCAGCGTGACCTCGAGGCCCTCGGACACCGTGACGCCCACGCGCTCGGGCGAGGCGTGGATCCAGAGCCCGGCGTACGAGGTGCCGCCGTCGGGGTCGGCCACGTGGAACCCCAAGGGGATGTGGCCGCCGACGACCACGACCCCGGCCACCCGAACCCGGGTGCCTGCGGCCACGCTGCCATCCTGGATCTCCCGGATCGTGGCCTCCAGGTCCACGTCGGTGTCGGTGTCGGCGTCGGCGTCGGTGTCGGTGTCCGCGGCGGTCTCCTCGATCGGGGCGCTGTCGTCCGGGAGAGGATGCGCGCTGTCCTGCGGATCGCTGCACCCGGCCGCGGCGCAGACGAGGATCAGACCGAAGCGGGGCGCGGCGCGGCGGTGCCCCTGCGGCGTTCCCGAGGGCCGTACGGACCGAGGTTCCGTGCCGCTACCGGGGCTCCACGAGGTGCCGGGATCCACCGCGGAGGATCCCCTATCGCCCGGCCAGGAGGGTCCGGGCGTCGGCGAACCCGGCGATGAGGCGGCGTTCGCCGGTATCGAGCCACAAGAGGTAGTCCTGGGCCTTCGTGACCACGTGCGCGACCGAGAGCCGGTTCTCCGGGACCTGGTCCAGCGCGTCGAGCACCGCAGCGGCGGCCACCGCCGAGTCCAGCCGGCCTTCTGAAGCGAACCGTGTCCGGTGGGCCTTCCAGAGCGCCTTGAGCACCTGCCGAGGCTCAGCCCGCACGCAGTTGGCCACCCGGTAGTCGGACAGTCCCTTCACCTTCCCGGTGAGCATCTCCTGGACCTCGCCCACCGACGTGCCGGCGGGTGTGCTGGCGGGGCGGGGTGTGGGAGGAGCGGGGCGATGGGCCATGTCGGCCAGTACCTCCTCGGCGGTCCGTGGACGCAGGTCGCGTCGGGCCAGTTCCTCGAGGCGGGTGCCCGAGCGGCCCGCGGGCTCGACGACCGGGGAGGGCTCGGGGGGGGTGCGCGTCTTCCTGGGGGCGGAGCCCGGGGGACCGGCCCGAGCGGCAGCGGTCCGTGCGAGGATGCGAGCCAGGGCGACCGGATCCACCGGAGGCGGCGTGGGGCCGGCAGGCGCGGGTGGAGCCACTCGGGACACCGGAGCGCGGGGTCCGCTGGTGGGCGCGCTGAAGAACGAATCCGTCGGTTCGAGCACGGGGGAGAACTCGGGCGAGCCGGTGTCGAGGGGCGTTCGCGCCACCTCCTCCGACGCTTCGGGCTCGGTCGGTTCGAAGAGGCTGGCGAGGGGATCGAAGCCCTTGGGACGGCTCGGCATGGCGGAGGTCCTTCGTCTGGCGTCCGAATCAGGCGTTAACGTAGCCGGGATGACGACGGGCGCGCCAGGACGGCCGGGTCTTTCGTTCGAATCGCTCTTGGGCGACGGGTGGCTGCCCCTGCTCGTGGCCCGTCACGGGAGGACCACGGCGAACGCCGAACGACGCATGGTGGGCCGGCTCGATGTCCCTCTCGACGACCTGGGGCGTGCGCAGGCCCGAGCGCTCGGCCGTCGCCTCGCGGGCGTCCCCTTCCAGGCGGCCTGCTCCAGCCCGCTCGCCCGGGCTCGGGAAACGCTGGACCTGGTGCTGGACGAGGCGGATCTGGACCTCCCGATCCGGATCGTGGCCGATCTGGCCGAATGGGACCAGGGGGTGCTCGAGGGTCGCCTGGAGCGCGACCTCGCCACCGGTCCGTTCGCGGCGATGCGCGAGGCCTGGAAGCAGGATCCGGCGTCCATCGAGATCCCGGGCGCCGAGCCGCTTTCCGGCTGCCAGGCGCGTGTCCTGGCGGCGCTCGAGTCCATCGTCCGGATGCACGGCCCCCCCCGTCCCGTCCTGGTGGTGGGCCACCAGGTGGCCCTCGCGAGCGCGCTGTGCGGCCTCGTGGGCCGGCCGCTCTCCGATCTCCGCTCCTGGATCGCCTCCAACGCAGCCCTGCACGTGCTCGGGTGGCGGGAGGGGACGTGGCGGGTGGTCGTCTTCAACGACACGGAGCACCTTGCCACGCTCGATGGATCCGTCAGGCCCGGGGCCGCCTGAGCGCCTCGGCCTCGAGCCGCTCGAGCTGCTCGGCGGGCACCACGTAGCGCCGACCGCACCACTGGCACGTCATCTCGGCCTGCCCGTACGCCTCGAGGAGCGATCGGATCTCGCCGGCGCCCAGCCCCAGCAGGATGGCCTCGCACCGGGCCTGCGAGCAGGGGCAGGCGAACCGCACCCCGCGACGTTCGAGGACCTCGACCGGAAAGCCCCTCAGGGTCTTGGCCGCGAGGTCCTGCTGCACCGACCGGAGATCGCATGCAGCGAGATCCCCGAAGAGGTCCGCGAACACCTCGGTCGATGCGTCGGGCAGCTTCTCGACGAGCAGGCCCGCTGCGAGGGCCACCTCGCCGTCCGAACCGAGGCGGGAGGCGATGCGGACCCCCCCCACCGTCTGCTGGGATCGCACGAGGTAGGCTTGCAGGGCGCCCTGGAAGTCGCCGTGTTCGAGCGGAGCGGTGCCCCGGTAGAGCTCGCGGCCCGGGAGGTGCTTGATGACGAGCACCAGGCCCGAGAGCGGTCGGGCCGCGGGCAGGGTGGCGGGCGAGAAGCGGGCCCGCACCCTGCCGTCGGCGTCCACGTCGGCCGCGAAGGAGAAGCGCGGCCGTTCCCCCTGGACCTGGAAGGTGATCCGCTCCTCGCCCTTGGTGTAGGCGCTCATGAGCAGGGCCGCGACGAGGCCCTCGGCGGCCACCTGGGCCGCCTCCTTCCAGAGCCCGTGCCGGACGCGTACCTCCTCTGCGGCTGTGGTGGCGTCCACGGCCAGGAGGCGTACGCCCGCGGGGTCGGAGATCCCGATGAGAAAGGCGTCGCGGAGCGGCGGATCCACGAGGGGTGCCTACGAGCCGCGGGTGGCGGCCAGCGCGGCCTCCATGCGGGTCAGGAAGTCCGTGGGCGGGAGGAACCCGGTGACCGTGAGATCGGAGAGGGGGGTGCCGTCGGGTCTCAGGAAGAGGACCGTGGGCAGACCCTTCACCTGGTACCGGGAGAGCACATCCGCCACGGCGGGGTCGGAAGCGCGCGTGGCGTCCACGTAGAGCGCGACGAACGCCTCCGCCGCCTCGACCACCCGGGCATCTACGTACGTGATGTGCTCGAGTTCCTTGCAGGCCGCGCACCAGTCCGCGCCGAAGTCGATGATCACGGGCTTGCCCTCGGACGCTGCGCGGGCCAGCACCGCCTTCTCGTCCAACTCGAACCGGATGCCTTCAGAGACCGCCCCGACCGCAGCCGGGCTCTCGGTGCCCGACGAGGTCGTGCGCACGGCGAGCGGCGGGATCCAGCCCTCCGAGGAGAGCACGCCCAGGAGCAGCCAGGCGCCCAGGAGGCCGCCGACGATGCCGTAGAGGCGCCGGATGCGCACGACCCCGCTGTCGCCCTCTTCTCCGGAGGGCCATCCGAAGACCGCCGTGGTGAGCAGGATGCCGGCCACGAGCAGCAGGGTCAGCCATTCCGGGAGATGGGCATGTACGTAGTAGACGGCACCAAGGAGCAAGAGCACGCCGAAGGCGTGCTTCACGGTTTCCATCCAGGCACCCGGTCTCAAGACCGAGGACGCGAAGACGCCGGCCAACAGGAAGATCACCCCCATGCCGAGGGAGAACGCCAGCATGAGGACCACACCGAGGAGCGCCTGGCCCTGGGTGCCGATGAGGACCATGAGGCTCACGATCACCGGGCCCGAGCAGGGCCCTGCCACGATGGCCCCCACCATGCCGATCACCAGGGCGCCGGCGTATCCGACCCCGCCGATCCGGTTCAGGCGCGTGGCGAGACCGCCGGGCAAGGCCACGTCGAACCACCCGAACATGGACAGGCCCATGGCGGCGAAGAACACGCCCACCAACCCGACCACCCAGGGATTCTGCATCCATCCGCCGAAGAGACTGCCCGTGAGCCCTGAGATCACGCCGAGGGCGGTGTAGACCAGGGCCAACCCCACCACGTACGTGAGGGAGAGCGTGAACCCCTTCCATCGGCTTCCCGCCGTCTGGACGCCGATGATGCCCATGGTGATGGGCACGAGGGGGAGCACGCAGGGCGTGAGGCTCACGAGAAATCCTGCTCCAAAAACAAAAAGAACGAGCCAAATCAAACCCTTCTGCTGCATTTTCTCGAAGGTGCCCACAGGGGCTCCGGGCGCAGCGGCGACGCCGTCGGAGGCCCCGGTTCCCTCGACCTCCACCTGGAGTTCCACGGTGCGGGGCATATGACAGAGATCCGCTTTACAAGCCTGGTAGCGTGCAATCACCGAAACCGGGTGGCGTCCGGCGGGTCCGGTCACCGGGAGCCGAACGAGGAAGTCGCCCCCGATCTCCACGCGGTCGATGCCCAGGGCTGCGTTCGTCACGCGCTCGCCGGCGGGCCAGACGGCCTCTTTGGCCTGCACGGGGGCGTCCGGACCGAGTTCGACCCCCGACAGGTCTCGGTTCACATGCCATCCGTCGAGCAGGTACCAGGCCACGAGGATCTCGCCGGGCCCACCCGGGGCGGCCCTCACGGCCACCGGATCCTGCTCCGTGACCTCGGGGCGCGCCCCGAAGACCGCGGCGTCGAGGGTGGCTTCGGGAGCGGGGGCGTTGGCCGGCTCGGACGCCGTTGGAGGGTCCAGGGGTGCGGGCGGCACGGGCGCGGCGCCGGCAGGCAGGACCGTCAGGAGGGTGGACAGCGTGTGGTCGACGGGCAGGAAGCAGAGGTTCCCTCGGCAGGACTGGAACCGGACCTGCAGGTCCACAGGCCAGTCGTCCGGTGGGGTGTCCCCGGGTACCGCCACGTCGACCGACACCCCGAAGTCGCCGTCGTACATCTCCCGCGTCTGCTCGGGGAATGCAGGGTCGGGGCCGAGCGTCCCCATGGGGAACTCGGGGGCTGCGAACCGGAAGGACCCGGGCCGGTCTACGCGGACCTCGGTCATGTCGCGGTAGACGTGGTACCCGTGGGGCACCTCGAACCGCACCGTGAACGTTCCCGTGCCACCAGCCGCCACCTGGACGGCGTCCACGTATGCTTTGACGGGATTCTCCTCGATCGCGGCGTGTGCGGTGGCCGGAAGGACGGCGAGGACGAGCGCGAGAAGGCGGAGGAACAGGCGGGGGCGTGTCATCGGACACCCGGGGCGCGAAGGAGCGGACACGCTAACGCGGACGGCCGCCAGGAGGGGGCGACGGGCGCCCGAGACCCTTGCCGCGTCGGGGTCCTCGTGTGACTCCAGCCCTCCTGGGTACCCTCCCCGATTCGCCCCCAGAGCCCTTCATGCCCCTTCTCGGCGACACGCTCCCCTCCCCCCTGCACACCGTGCACATCATGGGCATCTGCGGAACCGCGATGGGCGCGCTCGCCGCCATGCTCAAGGACGCCGGCTACACGGTCACCGGCAGCGACACCGGCATCTACCCCCCCATGAGCGACGTGCTCGCGGGCCTGGGCATCCGGGTGATGGAGGGATTCAAGGCCACCAACCTCGACCACCGTCCCGATCTCGTGGTGGTGGGCAACGTGGTTCGGGGTGTCTACGAGGAAGCCCGGGCGCTGGTCGCGTCCGACCTGACCTGGTGTTCCTTCCCCCAGCTCCTGGGCGCGTGTTTCCTCGAGGGCACGCGCCCTCTCGTTGTCGCCGGAACGCACGGGAAAACCACCGTCACCGCGATCTGCACCTGGCTTCTCGAGTCCGCCGGACGCGCACCGGGGTACCTGGTCGGGGGTGTGCCTGCGAACCTCGACCGCACCGCTCGGGCCTGCCGCGCCGCTCCGGGGGTGCCCCGGCACTTCGTGGTGGAGGGGGACGAGTACGACACGGCCTTCTTCGACAAGCGCCCCAAGTTCCTCCACTACCGGCCGCAGACGGCGATCGTCACGAGCGTGGAGTTCGACCACGCGGACATCTACCGCGATCTGGACCACGTCAAGAGCGCCTTCGGCGCGTTCGTGGAGCTGATTCCGCCGGAAGGAGGGTGCCTCGTCGCCTCCTGGGCCGATCCCGAGGTGCGGGAGGTGGTCGGGCAGGCCCGGTGCGAGGTGCGGCGCTACGGCCCGGACTGCCCCTGGGACGGTCGGATCCTGGAGGTGGATCCCCACGCGGGGACCATGCGCTTCGAGGTACTCCACGCGGGCCACCCCTACGGCACCTTCACCTCCTGCATGGTGGGGACCCACAACCTCTGGAACCAGGTGGCAGCGGTGGCCGCCCTGGATCGAGAGGGTCTCACGCCCGCTCAGATGGCCGAGGGGTTTGCCCGTTTCCGTGGGATCCGACGGCGCCAGGAGCTCATCGGAGAGCCCGGGGGCGTCGCGGTGATCGACGACTTTGCCCATCATCCCACGGCGGTGCGGGTCACGCTCGACGCTCTCAAGATGCGTTTCGGCGGGCGGAGACTGTGGGCGGTGTTCGAGCCGCGTTCCAACACGAGCCGCAGGGCCGTCTTCCAGCAGGCCTATGCGGAGGCCTTCGACCGGGCCGACGTGGTGGTCGTCGCGGATCCGGGTCGAGCCGATGTGCTCCCCGACGAGGAGCGTTTCCATCCCGAGGCATTGGTGCAGGCGCTGCTCGGTCGCGGCATCGAGGCCCACCACGTCCCCACACCCGCCGAGATCGCCGTCACGGTCTCGGCCAACGCCATGCCCGGCGACGTGGTGGCCCTCCTCTCCAACGGGGGCTTCGGAGGGCTTCGGGCCCTGCTGCCCGAAGCCCTCGCACGCCGCTTCGAGACAGGAGCGGATCCGTCGCGGTGAGCGACGTGCGCCGGAGGGGGCCGGCTACCCGCCCAGGCCCATCTCCGCGATCCACCGATCCAGGGTGGCGGCCAGAGACGGCTGGCCGTGCATCTCGGCCAGGTCGTACTGGACGTTCACGATGGGTCGGCCGGGATGCACGAGCCCGGCCAGGTCGATGGGCGTGCCCGAGAGCACCAGGTCGGCGGGTACGGCCTTCAGGGTGGCGTCGAGGTCGGCCACCTGGTCGGGGGAGTAGCCCATGGCGGGCACGAGTGGGCCGATATTCGGGTACTTCCGGTACGTCTCGGCGATCTCGCCCTTGAAGTGCGGCCGGGGATCGACCACGACCGCACCGGCGCGGCGAGCCAGGAGCGTGGCCGCACCGTAGGCCATGCCGCCGTGCGTGGTGGTCGGACCGTCCTCCACACACACCACCCGCCGGCCAGCGAGGGACGCCTCGTCCACGTCCACCGTCCGGAGAATCGAATCCACGGCGATCACCTCTGCGCGGGGTGCGAGCTCGCGTGCGAGGGCCCGCTCGGCCTCGATGGCCTCGGCCGGAGCGCTGCCGCTCTTGGAGATCAGGACGACGTCCGCCAGGCGCACCTGGGCCTCGGAGGGCCAGTACGCACGGGCGTGGCCGGGTCGGTGTGGATCCATCAGGACCAGGTGGAGGTCGGGTTCCACGAACGGCAGGTCGTTGTTCCCTCCATCCCACAGGATGAGGTCGGCCTCTTCCTCTGCCTGGGCCAGGATGCGGGCGTAGTCCACGCCTGCGTAGACCACCCGGCCCCGGGCGATGTACGGCTCGTACTCCTCGCGTTCCTCGATGGTGCAGCGGTGCCGCAGGAGGTCCTCCTCCGAGGCGAAGCGCTGGACGACCTGGGCCGAGAGGTCACCGTAGGGCATGGGATGACGGATGCCCACGGCCTTGAGCCCGCGCTCGCCCAGGAGGTCGAGCAGGTACCGGGTGGTCTGGCTCTTGCCGCAGCCCGTGCGTACGGCGCCGATGCCGAGCACCGGCTTGCGGCTGTGCAGCATGGTGCGGGTACCCGGCAGCACGAGGTCGGCCCCCACGGCGTTGGCTCGGGCGGCCAGCGAAGCCACGTGCCCCACGGTCACGTCGGAGTAGGAGAACACGAACTGCTTGACACCCTGCTCCAGGGCCAGGCGTTCGAGATCCTGCTCGGGGACGATGGGGATGCCCTCAGGATACCGGGGGCCGGCCAGGTCCGGTGGGAACCGGCGATCCTCGATGCCGGGGATCTGGGTGGCGGTGAAGGCCACGACCTCGGCCTGGGGATCGTCCCGGTAGAGCACGAGGAAGTTGTGGAAGTCGCGACCGGCAGCACCGAGGATCGCGATGCGCATGAAGACTCCGGGGCTCGGGGGACCCCGTGGGCGGCGCCCGTCGGGGCGGGAGCCCTCCTCTAGGGTGGACCCCGTGGGCTGTCAACCGGCCCGGCCTCCAGAAAGCGGATCCCGGTCAGGAGGGGTCCGGACCCTCGGGGGGGGGCGCGTTCCGGAGCACCTCGGTGGGCTCGTCCGCCGTGTCCTTCTCGGCCTTCGGCCCGAACAGGGACGCCAGCACCGTGATGGCCAGCACCCCGGCCACGACGCCCAGCGACGCCGCGACCGGGATGTGGAAGAGATCGGTCACCAGCATCTTCCCCCCGACGAAGACCAGGATGACCGCGAGTCCGTACCTCAGGTACCGGAACAGGCCCATCACGCCCTGCAGCAGGAAGTAGAGGGATCTCAGGCCCAGGACCGCGCAGATGTTCGACGAGAAGACGAGGAACGGGTCGGTGGTGACCGAGAACACCGCCGGGATGGAGTCCACGGCGAACATCACGTCCGTGGTCTCGATCACGAGGAGGGCCACCAGCATGGGGGTGGCGCACAGGCGGCCGTAGAGGCGGATGAAGAAGCGGTCGGTTCCGATCTCCGTACAGACCGGCACCACCTTCCGGAACAGCCGAACGAAGAGGTTCTGGTCCGGGTCCACCTTGGTGTCCTGGTGGAATCCCATGCGGGCACCGGTGACCACGAGGAAGAGGCCGAACAGGTAGAGGATCCAGTGGAAGCGCTCCACGAGGGCGGTACCCGCGAGGATGAAGATCCCGCGGAACACGATGGCACCGAGGATGCCCCAGAAGAGGACCCGGTGCTGCCGGGCGGGAGGAATCCCGAAGTACGAGAAGATCGTGAGGATCACGAAGAGGTTGTCGACGGACAGCGACTCCTCGAGGAGGTAGCCGGTGAAGAACTGGAGTCCGGCCTGGGGCCCCGCCCACCACCAGACGAAGACGTTGACCAGCAGGCCCCCCGCGATCCAGAAGGCGCTCCACCGCGCGGCGGAGCGCAGCGAGACCGTGGTCTGCCCGCGGTGGGCCAGCAGGCTCACCACGAGCATGACGAAGACGTAGGCGTTGAAGGCTACCCATGCCCAGATCGGCCAGTCGTGGTGTTCGGTCATCGAACGCCCCATCGGCCCTGCGTGATGCACCCCCCGCCAGTCCGGGCGGAGGCTGGCACGACGAGAACGAAGCACTCGCCGGTGGGGACGGACACCGAGGGTGTGTACGACACCGGGTTCCTCTATCCTTCACCGGAGCGGTCGATCGGGGCGAGGAGGCGGGCCAGCGCGGCCCGTCCATCCTCGCATCGACGCGCAGCCGTCACGATGTTCGCGCAGGCCTCCGCATCGGAGGCCGGATCGTGATGCACGAGGGGGATGCCGAGTCGACCGCACACGTCGGGCAGGCGGGTGGGGAAGATGCCGAACGCCGCCCGCGCGAGTCGCACGGTGCACAGGAAGGGCAACCTGGGCGGGGCGAGGCCTGCGGCGGCGCAGCAGGCCAGGAGCACCTGACGGTCGAAGGGAGCGTTGTGGGCGGCGAGGAAGGCCGCTCCGTCGAGCATCGGCTGGGCCTCCTGCCAGACGGAGGCGAACGTCGGCTGGTCGACGACCTGGTCCCACGTGATGCCGTGGACCCACGTGAAGCGGAACACGGATCGCGGCGGGCGGACGAGCCGCCGGAACACCGGCCTCAGGCGGCCGTCCTCCACGCGCACCAGGGCCACGGCACAGGCGCTGTCGGGACCCTCGTCGGCCGTCTCGAAATCGATGGCCACGAACGGGTCGTCGGTCACGTGACCGTCTCCTCGTTCCGCGCCGGACCCCGTACCACCGAGCGCATGTTCGCGGCGAGGATGCGCTTTCGCAGGCGGATCACCGTGGGAGTGACCTCCACGAGTTCGTCCTCGGCGATGAACTCGAGGGCCGACTCCAGCGTGTGCATCACGGCGGGGGTGAGGATGAGCTTCTCGTCCGCACCCGCGGCACGGATGTTGGTCAGGTGCTTCTCTCGGCAGACGTTGACGTTCATGTCGTTGCCGCGCGCGTTTTCCCCCACGACCATGCCCTCGTAGCAGTCGGTCCCTGGGGACACGAACAGCCGACCTCGCGGCTGCAGGTGGAACAGCGCATAGGTCGTGGCGCTGCCCGGCCGGTCGGCCACCAGGGCGCCGGATGCGCGGTAGCAGATGTACCCCGCCTGCCCGTCCCACCCGTCGAAGAGCGTGTGGAGGAGGCCCATGCCGCGGGTATCGTTGAGGTACTCGCCCCGGAACCCGATGAGCCCGCGCGCGGGGATGCGGTACGCGAGCCGCACCCGGCCGCTCCCATCGCGTTTCATCTCCTCCATCCGTCCCTTTCGGAAGGCCACCTTCTGCGTGACCACCCCCATGAAGGCTTCGGGGAAGTCCAGGACCGCAATCTCGTAGGGTTCCTGGATCTGCCCGCCCGTCTCCTTGAGCCGGACCTCGGGCTTGGACATGCACAGCTCGAAGCCCTCGCGCCGCATCTGCTCCACGAGGATGCACAGCTGCAGCTCTCCTCGTCCGAAGACGCGCACCGAGGCCGTGTCGTCCATGTCCTCGAGCCGGATGGCCACGTTGTGGAGGGACTCCTTCTCCAGCCGCTCGCGGATCCTCCGCGCGGTCAGGTACTTCCCGTCGCGGCCGGAGAGGGGGCCGTCGTTGTGGGTGAAGACCACGCCGATGGTCGGCTCGTCCACCCGGACCCGCGGAAGGGGGCGGGGGTTCTCGAGATCGGTGAGCGTGTCCCCGATGGACAACGCGGCGATGCCGGCGATGGCCACGATCTCGCCCGCGAGGGCCTCCTGCACCTGGACCCGCTTGAGCCCCACGTGTCGGAACAGGAGGTTGACCCGCACCGGCTGGACCACGCCGTCGCCTGCGACGAGGCCCAGTTCGTCGCGCTCCCGGATGGTGCCGTTGCGGACGCGGCCGATGGCGAGCCGTCCGACGTACGGATCGTGGTCGAGCTGGGTGACGAGCAGCTGGAGAGGGGCATCCGGGTCGCCCGTCGGAGGCGGGGTGTGGGCCAGCACGGCCTCGAACAGGGGCACGAGATCCTGCTGATGATCGGGCGTGGGTCCGGCGGTCCCGGCCTTGGCGCAGGCATAGAGCAGCGGGAACTCGATCTGCTGGTCGTCGGCTCCGAGGTCGATGAAGAGGTCGTACACCTCCTGGACCACCTCGGGGATGCGGGCGTCGGGTCGGTCGATCTTGTTGATGACGACCACGATCGTGAGACCGCTGGCGAGGGCTTTCTGGAGCACGAAGCGGGTCTGGGGAAGCGGCCCCTCCGAGGCGTCCACCAGGAGCAGGGCCGCATCCACCATCGACAGGATCCGCTCGACCTCGCCCCCGAAGTCGGCATGGCCCGGCGTGTCCACGATGTTGATCCGGGTGCCCTTCCACGCGACGGCGGTGCACTTGGACAGGATCGTGATGCCCCGCTCGCGCTCCAGGTCGAGCGAGTCCATGACCCGATCCTGGACGATTTCGTGCGCCGCCCACGCGCCGGCCTGGCGCAGCATGTGATCCACGAGCGTGGTCTTGCCGTGGTCCACGTGGGCGATGATGGCGATGTTCCGGATGTCGTTCACAAGATGGGTCTCGGGAGGGTCGCTCGGATTCCGGGGGCACCCTATTGCCCCGGCGGAGGTCCGATGTCGAGGACCGCCGCTGGACGGGTGCGGTTAGGTCCTTCGGGTCCCTTGCCACGGAGGCCTCATGCCGGCCACCACCTTCGACGAAGCCGTGACGCTCTCACGGACCCTCCCTGCGCCTCAGCCCCCCGAGGTGCTCCTCGCCCTGTACGGCCTCTTCAAGCAGGCCACAGAGGGCGACGTGAGCGGAGGACGACCCGGGGCGTTCGACTTCAAGGGCCGTGCCAAGTGGGACGCCTGGGCCGCCCACCGAGGCCTGGGCACCGACGCGGCGAAGGCCGCCTACGTCGCGTTCGTCAACCAGCACCTCGAGGCAGCGAAGCGGTAGAGCGCAACACCGCCTGGCGCCGCTGGATCGATTGCGGCACGTCTCTCGAAGGAGGATCCATGGCGTCGTCCCCCGTCACGCAGGCGATCGAGAAGGCCATCGAGGCCGAGATCGAGGGGCACCACTTCTACCGGATGGCCGCCGGGGCCACGACCGATCCCCGGGGACGGGAGGTCTTCGAGACCCTCGCCGCCGAGGAGATGCGACACGCGGACTACCTCCGTGCCCAGCACCGCGCTCTGATCGACACGGGCCGGGTGGACGCCTCCGCGAGCCTCGGCGACGCGTTCCCCCTCACGGGGTCGAGCCCCATCTTCTCGGAACGGCTCAAGGCCAGGGTGACGCAGGCCCACTTCGAGATGACGGCGCTCACCATCGGAATCCAACTCGAGGCCGACGCCGAGGCGTTCTACCGGCGCTCCGCCGAGACGGCCGAGGACCCTGAGGTGAAGGCGTTCTTGCTGCGCCTCGCCGAGTGGGAGTCGGGCCACTACCATGGGCTTCTCGCCCAGCAGCAGGCGCTGCAGGAGGACTACTGGGCGGCCAACCGATTCGCGCCGTTCTGATAGGCTGTAGACTGTAGGCGGGAGGCGGGAGTGTTGCGGGACGAAACGCCCGTCGACGGGGTTCTTCTCACCACCCACGCGCCAGGGACCAGGTGACCTCCACGCGACCTCGACGGACCCCGTGGATCCGCTCGTGGCAGGCCACCGCGAGGCAGGCGTGGTTGGGGATCACCCGGACGCGAGAGCCCCAGGGAAGGAGGCCGTGCGTCAGGGGGCCGTGGACGACGGCATGCTCCTGGGTGAGGCCCACGAGGCGGAAGGCGGGGATCGGGGCTCCGGCGAGGTCGAGGAGCACCCCGAAACCGCAGTCCGGATCCACGTGTCGGGGACCGGGGTCGGCCGAGAGGGCCAGCGTGCCGGCGTCGAGCACCGCGGCGTCGCGAGCCGGGTGGCGCCCGATCACGGTGGCCATCACGGACACCGCGCAGTCGGCGAGGCCGCACGTGCCCACGGCGACCTGGAAGGCATCGTGGTAGACGGAATTGCCCGGACGAATCTCGGTGACCCCCACGAGGTGGTCCACGGCCGCGACCGTGGGGGTGGAGCCGACGCTCACGACCGGCACCTCCAAGCCGGCCCTGCGCAGCCTGTCGGCGAACGCCACGGTCTCGTCGCGCTCGTGGGCCGCCACCCCGGCGGCTTCGGCGCGGGAGCGACACCGGTAGGCGTGGCCGGCATGGGCCAGCACGCCTGCGAAGCGGAGGTGGGGGGCGGTGGCGATGGCTACGGCGAGATCGATCGCAGCGGGATCCAGGGGGTCGACCCCCGCACGGTGGGCGCCGCAGTCCACCTTGAGGAGCACGCTCGCGCTGCGGGCGGCCGCGTCGAGGGTCGTGACCGCGTCGGGATGGTCCGCGACGAGGTGGAGCGCACCCCCGCCCACCGCGAGGTCGGCGGCGAGGTCGAGCGCCTCGCCGACTCGGGAAACCGGGACGGGCAAGGCCCAGGTGAGATCCTGTACCCCAGCTGCGGCAAAGGCCCGCACCTCGGCCAGGGTGGATGCGGTCAGGCCCACCGCGCCGGCCAGGAGTTGCATCCGGGCGATCTCGGGGCACTTGTGCGTCTTTCCGTGGGGCCGCCAGGCCACCTCGAGATCCCGGGCCCGGGCCGAGGCGTGGGCGATGTTGGCCTCGAGCACGTCCAGATCCACCAGGAGCGCGGGGGTGGGCAGGTCGGTGAGGCGCACGGATCAGACCTTCGTGAGGGCACCCGTACGCAAGCAGGCCGTGCGCACGAGGGCGTCGGACACGAGGGGAAGGTATCCGTCCGCGAACCTCGACCGGAGGGGGTTACATCCCCGCCCCCTCCAGGCGTGTCGACATGACCGGATCCGACCTGCCCCTGCTCCTCACCCCGATCCCCGGCCCCCGATCGCAGGGCTGGGTGGATCGCCTCTCCCAGCGCGAGTGCCCGGCCATCACCGCCCGCCGGGCGCGCCGGGCCGCGCTCCTCGGCCGGGCCGACGACGACCCTCCCGTGTGGGTCGCTGCGCGTGGCTGCAACGTGGAAGATGTCGACGGGAACGTGCTCGTGGACCTCACGGCGGGCTTCGGGGCGGCGCTGGTGGGCCACGCCCATCCGGACGTGGTGTCCGCGGCGCAGGACCAGGTCCAGGTGCTGGTCCACGCCATGGGCGACGCCTTCTTCCATCCGGGGCGCGTGCGGCTCCTGGAGCGGATCGCCGAGATCACCGGTCTCGATCGGTCCATCCTGGGGTGCTCGGGCTCAGACGCCGTGGACGCGGCCTTGAAGACGGCCCGCGTCGCCACGGGACGCGACCGGGTGCTGGCCTTCGAGGGGGCCTACCACGGCCTGTCCTCCAGCGTGCTCGCAGCCACGGCCTTCATGGCACCCGCCATGCGCGCGCCGTTTCAGAACATGCTGGGGCACCACGTCACCCACGTCCCGTTCGGTGGTGAACTGCCCCCGCTCGAGGGGTTCGCGGCCGTCCTGCTCGAACCCATCCAGGGTCGGGGCGGCGTGAACGTCCCTCCTACCGGATGGCTGGAGACGGTCGCACGTCGCACCCGCGAAGCCGGGGCACTGCTCGTCTTGGACGAGGTCTTCACGGGATTGGGGCGATGCGGTGCGTGGTCGCTCGGTCGCTCCTGGGGCGTCCTCCCCGACCTGTTGTGCATCGGCAAGGGGCTCGCCGACGGCTTCCCGATCTCGGCGTGCGTGGGCACGGCCGCGGTCATGGACGCGTGGGGCGCCTCCACGGGGCCTGCGCTTCACACGCAGACGTTTCTGGGCCAGCCGGTGGGGTGCGCCATGGCGCTCGCCACGCTCAACGTGCTGGAACGCGAGGATCTTCCGGCCCGAGCAGCGGCCGTGGGAACGCGTTTCATGGAGGCGCTGCGCGCCGTGCCCGGCGTGCGGGCCGTGCGTGGCCGAGGCCTTCTGGTCGGGGCGGTCCTGGCAGACGGTCGCACCGCGCTCGCTGCGAGCCGTGCGCTCTTGCGGCGGGGGTGGATCGTGCTGCCGGCCGGTGAGCGGGGCGACGTGCTCGAGTTCACCCCTCCCCTCACGATCCCGACCGCGCTGCTCGACGCCGCCGTGGAGGCGCTCACCGAGGTCCTCCGGGAGGGCCCGTGAGGACACACCGCCGGAGACCCAGGTGACGGACCGCGTCCTCGCCTTCCTCCGCGCCTGCCTGGGGCCCGTGCCTCCCGGCCCGGACGACGTGGAGGCCGAGGCCCTCGCCCTCTACCACTGGCAGGTGACGCGTTCGCCCGCGTATGCGTCGTTTGCGGCCGGCAGGCAGCCGAGGTCCCTTGACGAGATCCCTGCCGTTCCCGTCGCGCTCCTCCGGGACGTGCCCTTCACCTGCTTCCCTCCGAGCGAGGCGCGGTACCGGTTCGAGACCAGCGGCACCACCACGGGACGACCGGGGATCCACCGGCTCGAGACCGCCGCGGCGTACGACCTGGGCAGTGCGGGCTGGTTCCACCGGAGGGTGCCGGGCGCGCCGGCCCGCTGCCTGTCGCTCGTCCCCTCCCCCGTGTCGGCTCCGACGTCCTCCCTTTCCCACATGATCGGACTGCTCTTCCCCCACGCCCGGTTCCTGGCCGATGGATCGGGCTGCTTCGACCCCACGGAGGCCTGGGAGGCCCTGGCCACGGCTCGCGGGCCCGTCTTCCTCGCCACCACCGGCCTCGTCCTCGCCCACCTGCTCGACGCGCCGGGATCCGCCGATCTCCCAGAGGGGTCTCTCGTCCTGGTGACCGGCGGCTTCAAGGGCCGGAGCCACGTGGAGGACGCGGTCGCGCTCCATGCCGAGGCGGGCCGGCGCCTCGGCCGGGCAGCGTACGTCGGGGAGTACGGCATGACGGAGCTGTCCAGCCAGGGGTGGACCGACCCCCTGCCCTTTGCCGCCGTGGATCCGGAAGGTCCGTTCCACCTGCCGCCGTGGCTGGTGCCGGTCGCCGTGGATCCGGGCTCCGGTGCACCGCTGCCCCCGGGCGGCCGGGGCCAGCTCCGCTTCGTGGACCTGGCCAACGTGGAGAGCGTACTCGCGCTCGAGACCATGGACGAAGGCACCGTGCTTCCCGGCGGATCGATTCTCCTCCACGGACGCCTGCCCGGCGCGCCCGCCCGGGGGTGCTCACTCACCGCGGAGGAGGCCGCCGCCCTGGCCCGCCGGCCGTCCAGAGAGCGGGGCGGATAGAGGAGCGCCCATGGTCCCCCCTGTCCACGCCGACCGCGTCCTCGAGGCCGTGAGGCGCCTGGCCGCTACGCCCGATCCCGGGGCCCTCTCGGATGGCCTCTCCGCTCCCATGGCCGCACGCTGCCTGGACCTCGCCTGCGGCCTGATCACGCGCGAAGCTCTGCTCGCCGCCCTCGACGTGCCCGGCGTTCCCCCCCGCACCGCCGCCGTGGTCGGCGCCCGAGGCGTCTTCACGGCCTCTCTCGAATGGGTCGCCCTCCTGGCCGGCGCGGGGGCCGAGGTGGTGCTCAAGGCCCCTGCCGCGGCTCCGCACTTCGGACGTGCGCTCGCCGCCGCCTTCACGGCCGAGAGCCTCCCCGTCCGCTGCACGACGGATCGAGCGTTGCCGGACACGGAAGCGATCGTGGCCATGGGCGACGATGCCTCGATCGCCGCGATCGCCGCCACTCACGCCCGAGCCCGTCTCGCCCTCCACGGCCATCGCACGTCGCTCGCGCTCGTGGAGGCGCCCGATCCGGAGACCCTGGCCGCCGCGCTCGCGCTGGACACCCTCCTCTACGACGGGCGAGGCTGCTTCACGCCCGCGGCCGTGCTCGTGGTCGGCCCGCCCCAGCGCGCGGCCGACCTCGCGGAGGCGCTCGGTCGCGCCCTGACCTGCCTCCGAGCGGATCTTCCCCTCGGCGACCTCGATCCGCTCCACGGCCCGGCCTGGCGCCACCGGACCGGTCTCGCCCGCGTGCTGGGGAGGCTCTACGGGACCGACGCTCCCGGTGCGGGCGCGGCGGGCCTCCTGCCCGCCGCTCACCTGGATTTGAATGTCGTACCGGGATTTCTGGCGGTACACTCCGTAGCGTCCGTGGCCGAGGCCGCCGGTCGCGTGCGGCCGTGGCTCGGCCACCTCGCCGCCTGCGCGACGGACCTCGCGGATCCTGCCCAGGTCCTTCCGCTCGGCGTCGAGCGCGCTTGTCGGCCCGGTCGGCTGCAGACCCCGCCCTTCGGCCGCACGCACGGCGGTCTCGAACCGCTGCGCATGCTCTGTGCCCACCCGTCGATCGAGCCTTGAACCACGCCAGGACCGGTTGGATCGGATAGAAGCCCCGGTCGTCGTCCGAGGCCCTCATGGACCCCAAGCCGCCCCTCCGCTCCCTCACCGGCATCAAGCCGACCGGCATGCCCCACCTCGGCAACTACCTGGGCATGATCCGCCCGGCGATCCAGCTCACGGAGGACTGCGAGGCCTTCTACTTCATCGCGGACCTCCACGCGCTCACCACGCAGCACGACCGGCAGGCCTTGAAGGAACACACGATCCAGGTGGCCGCCACCTGGCTGGCGCTCGGGCTCGACCCGACGCGTACGCTTCTCTTCCGGCAATCCGACGTTCCGGAGGTCACCGAGCTGTGCTGGTACCTGTCCTGCGTGACCCCGCTGGGCCTCCTGCAGCGTGCGCATGCCTTCAAGGACGCGGTCGCCAAGGGGCGCGAGATCACGTCGGGTACGTTCTTCTACCCGGTGCTCATGGCCGCGGACATCCTGGCGTACGACTCCGACGTGGTCCCCGTGGGCAAGGACCAGAAGCAGCACGTCGAGATGACCCGGGACATGGCGATCGCGTTCAACTTTCACTTCGGGGACACGCTGAAGGTGCCTGAGCCGCGCATCGGGGAGGAGGTGGCCACCATTCCCGGTCTGGACGGCGAGAAGATGTCCAAGTCGCGGGGCAACGCCATTCCGCTCTTCCTCGACCCGAAGTCGCTGAAGAAGCTCGTCCTCTCCATCCGGACCGACTCCACGCCCCTGGAGGCGCCCAAGGACCCCGAAAGCTGCACCGTGTTCAACCTCTTTCGACTGCTGGCCTCCCCCGAGGCGACCGCCGAGCTCGCGGAGCGCTACCGCCTGGGTGGCTTCGGATACGGGCACGCGAAGCTGGCGCTCTTCGATCTGCTCGAGCAACATTTCGCAGAGGCGCGGGATCGGTTCCGGCGCCACATGGACCATCCGGCCGACGTGGAGGACGTTTTGGACGCGGGAGGAAGACGGGCGCGGGAGGTCGCGGTGCGCACGGTTTCACGCGTTCGTGACGCTGTAGGACTCTAGAACCTCTTGACAGGGGCGCACGGTTGGGCTTTACTCCCGCCGATGCGCCAACACCCCCGGGCTCCCTCGGGGGTGCCCGTCGTTTCCGCGCGCGGTGGGTCGGGGCGCTTCCACGGCCTCCCGGCCCTCCGGTCGCGATCTTCTAACCCACCTTGCGCCGACGCCACCCCCTCCCCGCATTTTCCCCACCATCCCGTCCGAGGAGCGATTCCATGATGAACGTCCGAACCGGCCACGACGACCGCCGCGAGCCCCGCTCGGAGCGGTTGACCGCCGAGGAGGAGAAGACCATCGCCCGCGAGATCCGCAAGGCGGAGCACGCGGCTCGCGAGTCGATCGCCGGGATCGACGAGGCCGAGGACATCCTCTCCCGACGCCCCGAGCGCGCCGAGCGCACGCGGGCGGGTGCGGTGGACCGTCTCGAGGAGGCGGTGCGGGCGGTGGGCAAGGCTGCGGAGAAGGTCCCCAGCCTGATCGTGCATGCCCGAAAGGCGCTCCACGCCTGGAAGACCGCGGAGGATCTCCGCTGGCGGCTCGCCATGAGCGGACGGCGCATCGCGCACGGAGAAGCCCGCAAGCTGGCCGGGCCGTTCATGGACGAGGAGGACCTGGTCCAGGAGGGATACATCGGCCTCCTCCGCGCCGCGAAGCGCTTCGATCCCGACCGAGGCATCCGGTTCTCCACCTATGCCCGGTGGTGGGTACGCGCCCAGATGACCCGTGCCATCGATCACACCGGCCGTCCCGTACGGCTCCCCGGCTGCGCGGTCGAGCAGACCCGCAACTTGAGGAAGGCCATGAAGCGGTTCGAGGCCGCGGGTGTGGAGTACTCCACGTCCGATCTGGCGGACGAGGTGGGGATCGACAAGGAGCGCGCCGAGCTTCTGCTCTCCCAGGGGAACACCATCTCGCTCGAGCAGCCCGTGGACGACGGCCCCCGTCCCCGTCCCCTGGAGCGCTTCCTGTCCGACGAGATGGCCCAGCAGCCCGACAGCGAGGCGATCCAGTCCCAGGAGCTGGACCGCATGCACCTGGCGTTCATGGACGTGCTGACGGAGCGCCAGAGGTTCGTCCTCGTCCGGCGCTACGGCCTGGACGACGGAGAGTTCCGCACCCTGTCCGAGGTCGGCAAGGAGATGGGGCTGTCCCGCGAGCGGGTCCGCCAGATCGAGCGCGAGGCGCTCAATCGACTGCGCGAGCAGTCGGCCATCCGGGACGGCACCTTCCACTGAACCCGGCGGAATGAACGCCTGTCTTAGACGCGCACCTTCCCCCGACGACTGGGGGGAGGAGGCAGAGGAGGAGCCGGAGGACGACTGGCCGGACGAGGGTGGCGACGAGACCGCGTGGCCCGACACCGACCCCCCGGAAGCGAACGTGCCCTGGGATCCGGAGGACGAGTCCCCGACCCTCGAGCCCTCGTGGCCCGCAGAGGAGGATGAGGATCTGCCCGAGCAGGCGTTCGAACGCGAGGGAATGCGGGACTGACCCGTACGTCGCCCCGTTTCTGCTGTTGCAGCCGTCGAAACGGATCTAGGGCTCGACGCCCGTCGGGGGCGGCTCCCCCTGGGGTTGCGAGGGCCCGCCCTCCACGGGGCCGCCCATGCCCTGTCCCTGGCCGCCGCCGGGGCCCATGCCCTGTCCCTGGCCGCCGCCGGGGCCCATGCCCTGTCCCTGGCCGCCGCC
>JAFGLY010000171.1 GCA_016927815.1 Deltaproteobacteria bacterium
ACCCCGTCCACGAACTCCATGACCAGGTAGAACCGATCGCCCTCCTGGTCGAAGTCCTGGATCTGGACGAGGTTCTGGTGCTCGAGCCGGGCGCCCACCCGGGCCTCGTTCACGAAGAGGGACTGGATGGCCGCGTCGGTGTCATAGCCGGGCAGGATGACCTTGATGGCCACCCGGGGGCTGACCCCGGCGAGGCTCTCCCGCCTTCCTTCGTAGACCCGGGCCATGCCTCCGGTGGAGACGAGCCGCACCAGCCGATACCGGCCGAGCCGTTCCGGCAGGGTGTCCTTGGGTTCCGTGCTGGGGTGCTGCCGATCGGCCATCGCCTCACCGGTGGAGGAGGGTCAGGCCGACGGGCCCGCCGAGCCACGCGCTCCAGTATACGATCGGCCGATCCTCGAGGCCAGGGCACGGCTGCCCGCTCCTCGGGGTTCGCCCCTCGGCGGGGGTACGCTCACCCAGGAAAATGGTGAATGCCTCGGGCGGCGCTCGTCGCAGGCTCGAACCCCGATCCCTGCCGCACGAAAACCGCAGAGGTGTCGTCGTCATAGGACAGATCCCAGCCGGGTTCATGGTCCATCGCCTCGAAGAAGGAACCTCTCCTCTGGATGAGCAGGATGTCCGGTCCGAGCGCGAGTACGGGCGCCACCTCGCCCGTGTAGAGGGCCTCGGTCTGCTCCACGACGAAATCCACGGGGTAAACGGTGGTGTTGCGGCCATCGATGGCCACCCGGTAGCGATCCCGCAGGTGGTAGAGCACGTAGCCACCCCACCCGAGCGGGCACCAGAGCGTGCCGGCTCCCTGGCTGTTCCTGAGGAAGGCCAAGGCTCCGGTGGGGTAGCGCGTGGAGTCTACGGGGATGCGGCCGGGGGGTCCCCAGAAGGGCATCCCGCCGAGCAGCACGGCCAAGGACAGGATCCCCACGGGCACGGGGTGCCGGAAGCCCACTTCTCGGGTCTTCCACACCGTCTGGAATCTCCGCGCCAGGGCGCCGATCGCAGAGGCTGTGCACAGCGAAGAGGCGAGAAGTACGAGGATGACGAACTTCTGGTGGCGTACGGACAGGCACAGAGCGGCGACGAGCGCGATCCACTCCGTCGGTCTCGGGCGCTCCCTTGCGAGGCCGGCGATCACGACCGGAAAGGCGACCGCGAGCACCAGGATGGGGACCATGATCCCCGACGGAGGGCTCCACTCGGGCAGGTAGGGGTGAAAGGCACCCATCTCCGTGACCACGTAGCGCAGGAGGTCGATCCCGTGCGGGTTGAGACTGGGCGCTACGAGCAGGGCCACCCCCGAGGCTGCGGCGAGGCCCGTTCGAAGCGGAATGTCCGGTTCTCGTTCCCATCCGGTGGCGGCCGTTGCCAGGCCAAGGAGGGCGAGCCCCGCGCCGAAGAGGAAGCCAGCGTGCAGGTTGGCCCACAGGACGAAGACCACGGGCAGGGCGGCGAGCGGCCATCGTCGCCCCCTCCGAACGAGATCCAGGAGGAGAAAGACGACCGCGACGAACGTGTAGGTGGCCGCCTGGGGTCGGAGGTTGACCAGGGACGCATACATCGGGAGTGGAAGGCCCACGAGGAGGATCGGAGCGAGCGGGTGCGGCCAGCGTACGGTCACGCATCGCGCCATGCAGAGGGCCAGGGTCAGGAGCAGCGCACCTCGAAGCGCGAGGAGGCCCAATGTACCCCCCCAGTCCCACGCACCGGCGATCCACACGTCCGAAAGCCACTCGTGGTTCGTCCAGGGGGCACCCGGAAACGTGAACGACCACGGATCGACCTCAGGCATCGATCCGCTCGCAAGGATGAGTCGCCCGGTGAGGACGTGCCACCAGAGATCGGCGTCCGCGGGGACGGAGAGCACGAGGGGCACGGCTACCACCACCACACCCAGCAACCCCACCGATGGGGATACGCGGGCGTTCATGCCCGGTCCTGGATCACATCCGCTCCAGGGGACGGATGCCCACGATCTCCAGGCCCCGGCCGAGCACCCGGGCCGTGGCCTCCACCATCGCGAGGCGGGACACGCGTTCCTGGGGCTCGGCCCGGAGCACGGGCAGCTCGTAGTAGAAGCGGTTGAACGCCTGGGCGAGCCCGAAGAGGTGGTCGCACAGGAGGTTGGGGCGGGTGGAGGCGAGGGCTGAGGCCACGGCCTCGGGAAAGCGCAGCAGTGCGAGCGCAAGGGCGCGCTCCAGCGGGTGCCCGATCCGGAGGCCCTCCACCGTTCCGGGCGGCGCTCCGGCCTTGCGCTGGATCGATCGGCAGCGGGCCAGGGCGTACAGGAGAAAGGGCGCGGTGTTGCCGTCGAGCGAGAGCATGCGGTCCCACTCGAACACGATGTCGGACTGCGGGTTCTGGGAGAGGTCCGCGTAGCGCACCGCGCCTACGCCCACGGCCTCGGCGATGGCCTCGCGCTCGGCCGGGTCCAGGTGGGGGGACTTGTCGTCCACCACCACCCGCGCGCGGCGCGCCGCCTCGTCGAGGAGGTCCATCAAGCGCACCACGTTGCCCTTGCGGCTGGACATGGAGCCCTCGGGCAGTGAGAGCACCCCGAAAGCCACGTGGACGAGCTCGGCGCCGGTCAAGCCGGCCTTTCGGGCCGCGGCGAAGAGCTGTCGGAAGTGGAGCTGCTGGCGGGTGTCCGTGACGTAGACCACGCGGTCCGGGGCCCAGGTCCGCTCCCGGTACCGGAGCCCCGCGAGGTCGGTGGTGGCGTAGAGCGCGGCACCGTCGCTCTTGCGGATCAGCATGGGTGTCAAGTTCTTGCCGTCCGCCTCGTCGAAGCGGATCACCACGGCGCCCTGGTCGTCCTCGGCGATCCCGCGTGCCTTCAGCTCGTCTACCAGCGGCTGGAGCAGGGGCTGGTAGAAGGACTCGCCCAGCACCGCGTCGAAGCGAACGCCCATCCGGCGGTACACGGCCTCGAACTCGGCGAGCGAGACCCTGACGAACGTCTCCCAGAGGGCGCGGTTCTCGGGATCGCCCGCCTGCAGGCCGGCGGTCTCGGCCCGGGCCGCGTCCTCGAGGGCAGGATCCCGCCCGGCCTCCTGGGAGAACCGGACGTAGAGGCGCTCCAGTTCGCCGATCGCGTCCCGGGCGAAGGCCGCGGG
>JAFGLY010000172.1 GCA_016927815.1 Deltaproteobacteria bacterium
CGGACACGGATGTCGACACCGACGTGGACGCGCACTGGACGGCTGGCCCGGATCTGCCCGAGTGCACCCCAGAGGCCGGCAAGGGCGACCTCGTGGCGCTCTCCGGCGTTCTCCTCGGACCCGACGGCCCCGAGGCTGGCCTGGTGCTCTACGAGCGTTCCTCGGGCGTGATCACCTGTGTCGGGCCCTCCTGCGACACCACCGGCGCCGAGGTGGTGTGCACGGAGGGCGTGATCTCGCCCGGCCTCGTGGACCCCCACAACCACCTCAACTACAACGTCCTGGGCCCCTGGCGGCACGCGGCGCTCTACGACAACCGCTACGAGTGGCAGTCCGATGGCGACTACTGGGACTTCCGGGAGGCCTTCGACGCCATCTCCGAGGCCTGGATCTGCGAGATCATGAAGTGCGCGGAACTCCGGGAGCTGGTCTCGGGCACCACGTCCGCGGTCGGGTCGTACGGCGGCGACTGTATCGGCCTGCTGGTCCGCAACCTCGACGACGCGAACGCCAGCGGGATCGACGGCTACGAGGCCTTCTACAGCGCATCGAACCTCGAGTCGAGGTTCGATGCCACCGACGCCAAGGACCTCCGCTCGGCGCTGTCCGACGGGTCCTATGGTTCGGTCCTCGCGCACATCGCCGAGGGCGTGGACGGAAGCACCGCCTCCGAGGTGGAGTGGGCCTTCGAGATCGGCTTCTACGGTCCGGGCTTCGCCTGGATCCATGCCACCGACGCCTCCACGGCGCAGTTCGCCCGGATGGCCGCGAGCGGGACGACGCTCGTGTGGTCCCCCCGGTCCAACCTGGACCTCTACGACGACACGACGGCGGTCGACGTGGCCTGGTCCCTGGGCATGCCGGTGTCCCTGTCCCCGGACTGGACCTGGTCCGGCTCGGAGAACCCCGTGGCCGAACTCGCCTGTGCCTGGGACTGGCTGTCCGCCCGCGCCTCCGGGGTGGACGACGTCACACTCTGGTCGTGGGCCACCTCGGAGGCGGCCCGCACGGTGGGCCTCGACGGCGTCCTGGGCACCCTCGCCCCGGGCACCCTCGCGGATCTGGCCGTGTTCTCCTGGAGTGCCCAGCCCTATCGGTCCGTGATCCAGGCCGGCCCGACCGACGTGCGCCTGGTGATCCGGGGGGGTGAAGCCCTCTACGGGCTGGCCCACCTCGTCGCACCGCTGGCGACACACCCGGACGGGTGCGAGGAGGTGTCTGCCTGCGGCGAGGATCGCCTGCTGTGTGTGAAGGCGGCCGAGAGCGGGTACGACGCCCAGACGTGGGCGGAGATCGAGGAGGGCTTGAGCGCCGCGCTCGCGGCCGTCGCGATGCCTGCCGAGCTGGACTACGCCAACGATCTCTTCCCGATCTGGATCTGCGATTCGGATCGGCCCTCCTGCGATCCCTCCTCGCCGTCCGCCGGGGATGCCGATGGCGATGGCGTGCCGGATGTGTCCGACGACTGTCCGGGAGCCTGGGATCCCGCGCAGGAGGACTACGACGGTGATGGGCTGGGCGATCCATGCGATCCTTGCGTGATCTCCGCCGAAACGGACGCGTGTGGAACCGATCCGGACGACATTGACGGTGATGGCTCACCCAACGAGTCCGACACCTGCCCCTGGCTGGGAGATGCGGACCAGGCAGACGCGGACGCCGACCTCCGGGGCGACGCCTGCGATCCCTGCCCCGACGTCTACAACCCGGGCGACGGCGGCTGCCCGTACCCGGTCCGAGCCCTGCAGGATCCGGAACACCCGGACCACCCGGAGGAGGGCATGCAGGTGCTGCTCTCGAACCTCGTGGTCACCGCCGTCCAGCACGGCGTCGGCTTCTTCGCCCAGGAGGCCGGTTCAACCGAGTGGGCGGGCATCTTCGTGTACGACGACGGCGTTGCCCGGGTCACCCGGGGAGATCTCGTGGACGTGGACGGCACCTACAAGGAGGACTACGGCCTTGCGAAGATCGCCTCTGCGAGGACCACCCTCACCGGGACGGCCGCAATCCCGCGCCCCAGGCTGGTGGCCCCCGGCGACATCGCCACCGGGGGCGCCGACGCCGACCGCTTCCAGTCCATGGTCGTCCAGGTCGAAGAGGTCGTCGTGACAGACGAGAATCCCGACGCTCCGGACGACTTCGGGGAGCTCGAGGTGGCCGGGTGCCTGCGCGTGGACGATCTGCTCTGGCCGGGAATGGAGAGCACCGGACGCACCCTGGGCACGGTCTACGCCACCCTGGCCGGAGTGCTCGGCTATAGCTACTCGAACGCCAAGATCCTTCCCAGAGACGCCGCCGACGTCGAGATCGGTGACTAGCCCGTGATCCGCCTCCTCCTCGTCCTGTCCTGCACCGGCTGCAGCGAGCCGTCGCTGCCCGACCCTCCGGCAGACGTCGCTGCCCTGTCCGCGCCTCCCGCATCCCCGCAACCCGCAACGGAACCGGCACCCGACGCGCCAGATGCGCCCGATCGCGTGGCCGTGCGCCACGTGCTCGTGGCCTGGAAGGACGCCGCACGTGCGCCTTCGGGCGTTCGCCGCACGCAAGAGGAGGCCCGTCGGCGCGCCGAGGAGGTGCGCCGCAGGGCGCTGGCAGGCGAGGACTTCTCGGCCCTCGCACGGACGTTCTCGGACGATGCCTCCGCGCCCCGGGGCGGGTTCCTGGGAGGCGCGCTGCGCGGCACCTGGGTCCCTGCCTTCGAGCAGGCCGCGTTCACGCTCCCGGTGGGCGGGACGAGCGAGGTCGTGGAGACGCCCTTCGGCTTCCACGTGATCCGGCGCGAGGCGCTCGAGGAGGTCCACGTCGCCCAGATCCTGGTTCAGTGGTCCGGCCTGCGGCGAACCCGGGCCACGCGGACCCGCGAGGAAGCTCGGGAACGGGCCCGGGAGGCACAGCGCCGCCTCGACGCCGGGGAGCCGTTCGAATCGGTCGTTCGGGAACTGTCGGACGGACCCATGCGGGAGCGGGGTGGCGATCTCGGTTGGTCCACGCGAGGCCAGTTCCTTCCCGAGTTCGAGGATGCGGCCTTCCGCCTCGCGCCGGGCGAGGTGTCCGGCGTCGTGGAGACGACCGCGGGGTTCCACCTGATCCGTCGGATCGAGTAGGCGGCCCTACAGGAGGCCCTCCACGATGGTGCGGATGGCGCTGTCCTGGGCGGGGATGACCTCGTCTTCGACGATCCGCATCGTCCGGTCGATGACCATCACGCGAGGGAAGCCGTCCGTGCCGGTGATGGGAACGGACCAGCCCTCGCCGTCGGACAGCACCGGCGCGGTGATGCCGTAGTACTCGGCCCACTTGGTGAGTCCGACGACCGACGGCGGCACGCCGCCCTGGTCCTGGGCCAGCACGGTGACGTACACGAATCCCTGGCTGCGGTAGGCCTGCCAGGTGGCCTCCACGTCCCCCGCGAGATCCTGGCAGGGAGCGCACCACATGGTGGAGATGTCCAGCACCGTCACGAGCCCCCAGAACTGCCAGAGGGCCACGGTGTCGCCGAACTGATCCACCATGCGGAAGTCGGGGGGGACCTGACCGTCTCCCGTGCCTTCGGCTTCGAGGTCTGCGGGCGGCACGCCGGACGGCCACCGGTTGTCGGGGGGCACCCAGGCGCTGTCCTCGGGCGCGGTATCGGGGGGGGACGTCAGGTGGGGCACGCAGGCGGCCCACAGCACGGCGACCAGGAGAAGGGGCATGGATGGGCTCCGGAACGGCCAGTGTAGCCCGGGGGGCATCCGGTCGGCTCCGTCCCAGATAGGGTTCCGTCGTGGACCGACCTCCCCTCACCCCGGACGACCTCGAGGCGTACCACCACGCCTCCGGGCGGGCACCCGATGCCTGGCGCACCGGCATGGAGGTGGAGCGGTTCGCCCTCGGGCCCGAGGGTCGACCCCTGCCCTGGCGAGGCGGCATCCGGGACCTCCTGGAGCGCTTCGCCTCCCGCTCCGGATGGACGCTGCTCCACGAGGCCGGCGAGCCCGTCGCGCTCGCAGGTCCCGGTGGCACGCGCCTGTCGCTCGAGCCCGGTGGTCAGGTCGAGTTGTCGGGCGCACCCCATGCACGTCTGGTGGACGTCTCGGCCGAAGACGTCGCCGTGCGGGATCTCCTGTCCGAGGCCGCCGGTCCCGAGGTGAAGTGGGCCGCCTGCGGGTACCTGCCGTTGGCCCGGCCGGCCCTCGCGCCCTGGGTGCCCCGATCCCGGTACCGCGTGCTGCGCGCCTTCCTGCGGGGCCGGGGCCCGTTCGCCTGGGACATGATGCGCGGCACCTGCGCCGTGCAGATCCACCTGGACCACGGTGACGAGGCCGATTGCGGCCGGAAGGTCGCCCTGGCCGTGGGGCTCGCACCCGTCCTGCTGGCCCTGACCGCGAACTCGCCGCTGCGGGAGGGCCGACCCACCGGCCTGCGTTCCTGGCGCGCCGCGGTCTGGCGGGGCACCGATTCCGACCGTACCGGCTTTCCCCCTCCGCTCCTGGGACCCTGGTCGCACCGGGCCTGGGTGGAGTGGCTCCTCGACGTGCCCATGGTCTTCCTCCGCGACAAGGAGCGTCACGTCCCGGCAGGGGGGATCCCCTTCCGGCGCTTCCTGGCCGAGGGCCTCGGCGGGCGCGCTGCGACCCTCGACGACTGGATCCTGCACGAGACGGCAGTGTTCACGGAGGTGCGCGTCAAGCAGACGATCGAGATCCGCTGTGCCGACTCGGTGGCGTCCGGCCTCGCTTGTGCGGTCGCCGCCCTGTGCACCGGGCTCGCCTACGACACCTCGGCGCTCGACGCTTCCCTGGCCCTCCTCGCAGACCTCCGCACCCGTGCGCCCGTGCCCGACCTGCTGGCGGCGGCAGCGCGAGACGGGCTCGAAGCCGAGGCGGGTCGCCCGTTCGGGGCGTGGGCCGAGGATCTCGTGACGCTGGCACGGCGAAGCCTACGGGTCCGCCAGCCGGAGGCCGAAATCCTCCTGGACCCCGCCGAGGCACGCGCCCGGGAGCGACGCTGCCCGGCCGACGACCTGCTCGACGCCTGGAGGCGCGATCCCAGGGCCGTGCTCGAGGCCGTGGATCGGTAGGACACTTGGGAGAGGTACCGATTGCGCAACTGTCGCGCTCACCCCTTGGAGCTTCTCGATACCCTCCTCCACCCCGTCGGCTGGAGGTCACGCCCTCAGGTCCGGCGTGCTCGTACACCCCTACCCGGGACTCTACCGGCTTCCTGGTGTCTCACGACCGCACTGTGGACCTTCCGATCCAGCGGTTACGCAGGGTTCACACCCTTTCCCAACGGAGGTGCAGGATGCCGCAACTCAGGCAGAACCGCCCGACCACGAGCGTGCAGACAGGAGGTTCACAGGCCTCCCGTCCACAGGCCGCAGCCGCCGGGAAGGCGAACGCGACCCAGGAGCTCGATCCGGCGTCCCTGATGGCCGCCCAGTCCACCCTGGGCAACCAGGCCGTGGCCAACCTCATCTCCTCCCAGCAGGCGCCGTCGGCCCGCCCGGCCACCCAGGCCATGGAACGGCCGGTCGACGAGATCGTCCAGGAGGTCAAGCCGACCCAGAGGCCAGGGGACAAGTTCGAGGAGAAGTTCGAGGAGAAGTTCGAGGAGAAG
>JAFGLY010000173.1 GCA_016927815.1 Deltaproteobacteria bacterium
GACACCGACGCCGACACCGACGCGGACACCGACGCCGACACCGACGCGGACACCGACGCCGACGCCGACGTGGACGTCTCGTTCGAGGCGGACCTCACCTACGTCACGACCTGGAACGCCGAACCCCAATGCGATGCCGTGGTGGCCCTGGAAGGCACCCCCTACACCGGCGACTGCTGGGAGTGCGATTTCGCCTTCGACATCGACGCCACCCTCACGAGCGACGCCGGCACTCCCGACTGCATGCTCCAACCCGTCCTCACCTACCTGAACCGTGACGCCCCCTGGTTCACCGACCCCGTCCTCGCCTTCTGGTCCTCCTTCGAGTATTCCTACTACTACTACGGCTACGACTACACCATCTCCTTCACGGACATGCTCGCGACCGGGTACACCGCCGACTTCAGCGCCTACGGGGGCGGGGTCTACGGTCCCTATTGGACGTTGCTGGTGTACGACGGCAGCCCGTGGGGGTCCGCCGACTTCGACGGCACGACCCTCTCCTGGACCTTCGACTACAGCTACACCGAATACGGCTACTCCAGCAGTTACTACACCCCCTGCGGGCCCGTGGAGTACTCGGGCACGGACAGGGGCTTCGGGGGCGACTGGTCGGGCACGGGATCGCTGTCCACCAGTGGGAGCCTCCTGCTCGACGTGTGGTCGTTCGACGTGGACGACGACTCGGGCGACACCCTGCACGTCACCGTGGACACCACCGACAGCAAGACGGCCGCGGACCTCGTCGCATTCCTGAACAACCCCTCCGGCTGCACCATCCAGCTCGCGGACGACAACTTCGAGTGCACCTACCCTCCCCCCGACTTCGCCTGCCCCTCGTTCGAGATTCGCGGCGCCGAGTCGGGCACGTGGATGGTCGCCCTCTACGCCAACAAGATGAGCTCACCCGCCGAGACGGCCGACTACGTCGTGACCGTGGACACGACCGGTGATCCGGGCCTGACGCTGCTCGCGGACGACGTGCCGTACTTCTCCGAGGGCGACACGATCACCCTGGCGGTCGAAGGACTCGGGCAGATCCTGCCCTGACCCCGCGGCCGGCGATCAGGGTTCGGTCGGGGGCGGCTCGGTCGGGGCGGGGGCCTCCGGGGGCCGGGCCCCGACCACGGCGAGCTGCGTGCGACCGATCTCGAGCGCCCGCTGGTAGGCCTCCTGGGCCTCCTTGGGGCGGCCGGTCCGGGCGAGGGTGTTGGCCTTCAGCATGGCGCACGCCGGGTAGCGCGGATCGGCCTGGATGCACGCGTCCACCGCAGTGTCCGCCTCGCGGTACCGCCCGAGGTTGAAGAGCGCCTGTGCCCAGGAGTGGAGCGTGGGCACGTTGGGTGGCTCGACGGCGCGCAGCGCCTCGAGTTGCTCGAGCTGCTCCTGGAAGCGATGGGTCTCGGCGTAGATCTCGACGAGCATCTTGCGTGCGGGGAGCGCTCGGAACAGGCGGACCTCCTCGAGGAGGAAGGTCTCGGCCTCGTCGGTCCGTCCCTGCGCCCGGCGCACCACGCCCATGCCGTAGTTGCAGAAGGGCTGCTGGGCGTCCGCGGCCAGCGCCGGGAGCAGGATCCGCTCGGCCTCCTCGTAGTCGCCCTGGGCCGCGGCCAGGATCCCCTCCATGGACTTCGGCGCCTGGGCGTCCGGCAGGAGGGACCGGGCACGGGCGACCTCGGTCTCGAGCCGGCCGAAGTCCCCCGAGAGAAAGAGGGCGTGCAGGTAGGTTTCCCAGGCGCGGACGAGGTACGGGTCCATCTCGAGCGCCGAGGCGAGCCACTCGGCGGCTTCTGCGTGGCGGCCGATCTGCAGGAGGATCGTGCCCCGCATGGCGCGGGCCTGGGAGGAGGACTGCAGGGCGTCGAGCGCGCCGAGCGTCTCGAGCGCACCCTCCACCTCCCCGGCTCGGACCTGGAGCGTGGCGAGCATCATCCGGGCGTCGAAGAGCCCCGGCTCGCGGACGATGAGATCCTCCACGAGACGCCGGGCGTCGGCGAAGTCCCCCCGCTGGACGGCCTGACGGGCCTGCTCGAGGTTCTTGAGCAAGGGCAGGCGCTGGACCGGATCCGGCAGGCCCTCCCCGGGCGGCTGGGCCGCCTGGTCGGAGACGCCGGTGACGTACCCGAGCGCCTCCAACTGGGCGAGGCGCTCGGGACTCTCGGTCACGGGCACGGCCGCCCCGGCCGAGGGCTCCAGGGAGGCGAGCAGTGCATCGAGCCGGGCGCGGTCCTCCGCGAGCCGGGCCGGATCCTCGGAGGCGAGGTTGGTTCGTTCCATCACGTCGGACGCCGCGTAGATCTCGGGCGTGGTGGACCCGATGTACTTGCGGGTGCGGTCCACGATGGCCTTCTGAGGCGCCCACCCGTAGTGCCTCCAGGCGTAGAGGCTCTCCACGTACACCTGCCGGTCCTCCGGGAGGGCACCGGGCACGCCCTCCATCGCCGGGACCAGGTCGTGGCCGTCGAGCCCGGCCGGGATCGGAACGCCCGCCAGGGACAGCACCGTGGGAAGCACGTCCACGAGGCTGACGGGATCCTCCACCGAGCGGGCCTCCGGGAGGCCCCCCGGCGGACGGATCACGAGCGGGACGTGCGTGGTCGCGTTGTAGAGGAGCACGCCGTGCAGCGCCTCGCCGTGGGCGCCCAGACCCTCACCGTGGTCCCCCATGATCACGATCCAGGTGCGGTCGAGTCGACCCTCGAGCGCCTGGAGCAGCACGCCGAGCTGCTGGTCGGTCCAGGCCACCTCGGCGGCGTACGGCCGCCCGGCGAAGCGCGATGCGAACGGCTCGGGGGCCTCGTAGGGGAAGTGTGGGTCGAAGAGGTGGACCCAGGCGAAGGTCGGGGTGGGGTCTCCGGTGCGGGCGGCGTACCAGGCCAACGCATCGGCCACCACGGCGTCACCGCGGCGCTCGATGCGCCACCGGTTCTGCTGCTCCTTCTCGTCGGGCGGGCCCATCTCGTCGAAAAAGGCGTCGAATCCCTGCGCGAACCCCCAGTGGTGGGAGGTGACCTCTGCACCGACCGACGCCATGGTGATCCACCCGGCCTCCCGCAGGAGCTCGGCCAGCGTCACGGCCTGGTCCGACAGGTAGAAGTCGCCGTTGTCGCGCACCTGGTGCCTGGGCGGGAGGAGCCCCGTGAAGATCGAGGAGTGGGCGGGGATCGTGAGCGGAGTCACCGTGAAGGCCCGTTCGAACCGGATCCCTTCCGAGGCCAGCCGGTCGACCGTGGGCGTGGCGCCCAGCGGGCTGCCATAGGCACCCAGGACGTCGGCGCGGGTGGTGTCGAGCGTGACCAGGAGCACGTCGGGACGCTCGGGATGGGGCAGCGGATGGGTCGCGCCCGGGGTGGGCGCGTTGGTCGAGCAGGCTGCGATCCAGGCGACGAGGACGGGAACGGCAGGCATGAGGAGGCCTCCGGGCGCCCCCCTAACCCGCTCTGGGACAGCCTCCGTCCGCCGGGCTCGACCGCCGCTCGATAGAGGAATGCAATGGCGAGGCTCGTGTTCGCGCGCTCGGGGACCGAGTGGCTCAGGTGGCTCGACCCGGTGGTCGCGGCCCTTCCGGGTCCGCTGCCGGACGTGCTCCACCTGGTCGCGGGCCCCGTGGCGGCCGAGGCCGTCCGCGACCGTCTCCTCGCCGCAGCCGGGGGTTCGGCCTTCCTGCCCGACGTGCACCCGCTGGGGGGGTTCCTGGCAGAACTGACCCTTCGCCACGGGCCGGGGTTGGCGATCCTCCCCGACACGGCCCACGCCTGCCTCGCCGAGGACCGGATCCGCTCGGGGGCAGGTCGCTGGCCCTGGCTGGAGGGTCTCCTGTCCCGGGGGCCCCTGGGTCCGGACCTCGCTGCCCTGCACGACCGGTGGGTCGAGGCCAGCCGGCCCTCGCTCGCGGATGCACCCCGGTCCGCGGAGGTGGAGGATCTGCTCCGAGCCCTGGACCGCCGAGTGGCCGATCTGCCGGGCCATCGCCCGCTGCCGTTCCTTCTGGAGGGGCTCCGGGCGGCGCTGGAAAGCCCGGATGCGTCCCTGGAACGCCGCCTCACGCGCCATGCCCTGGTCGTGGTACACGAGATCCCGGATCCCTCCCCCTTGAGGCTCGCCTGTCTCGTCGGCCTCCTTGCGTCCTGGCACCGGGCCGGCGTGACGGTGCTGGTGTTCCAGCCCCGCGGACCCGCACCGGACCTGCTGGAGGTCGGTGCCTTCTTCGGGGGCGACGCCGCCCACCCCGTCGCCGCCCGGATGCGGACGTTGGGCGCCACCCACAGGCAACGCCGCCGCTACCTGGAGGACCTGGTGGCCTCCGGGCAGGCCGAGCCCATGGTGCTCGCCGAGGGGCGCCTGTTCGCCCTCGAGCCGGGCGTCACCCTCCCCTCCGAGCCGACGGACCCCGCGGCCTGTTTGGGCGAGGGTACCCCGGTCACCGACCTGCCGGCAGGGCTGGTGCTGCAGCATGCACCCGACGAGACGGCCGAACTCTCGGCCATCGCCCGATCGGTCAAGGCCGCTCTTGCGTCCGGCATTCCCGCGCGCTCGTGCGGGATCGCCCTGGCCGATCTGTCCGCCCGGCGCGAGGCGCTGGAGGCCGTGCTCGACGACCACGGGCTGCCCTGGGAGGCAGCGGGCCGGCCACTGGCCACCGCGCCCCCCGTACGGGCGGTCCTGCGCCTGCTTCGGCTGGCCACCTCCCCGCCCACGGCCGAGTCCTTGCTCGGGCTCCTCGAGAGCGACCTGGTCCGCGCTCCCCCGCCCCTGCAGCCCCGGCGCATGCGGCGACGCTGCCGGGCAGCCGGCGTTCGGGCGGGTCCGGCCGCGTCCTGGGCCGCGCCGATCGAGGTGCTCCTTCAGCGCGAAGCCGCGGCCACGGGCCGTCCGGACGCGTACCTCGATCGGCACCGCGTACGCCTCGCCCAGGAGCTCTCCGTCGCGACCGAGGTCCAGGAGTGGATCGCGAACCTGGCCGCCGACGCGACCCCCGCGGAGTACCGGTACCGCATCCTGGAGACCGCCGATCGGCTGCGCATCCCGACCCGCGCCGGTCGCCTGGCCGAAGACGAGGGGCATGCCGAAGCCGCAGCGGCCGATGGACTGGCCGCCTGGGGAGCGTTCCACCGGCTGCTCGACGCGCTGGAGCGGGCCTGGTCCGTGGTCTGGCCGGAGCGCCGACCCGCCCGCCAGCTCCTCGACCTCCTCGAGGCGGCCGTGGCCGAGACCACCTGGCGACCCGCGGGCCCGTCCGTGGACCGCATCCGCGTCCTGTCCGTGTCCGGTCTCGCAGGCACCTGTCCCGACCACCTCTGGCTGGGCGGCCTGGTGCGAGGCGCGTTCCCCCCCCCCGGCAACGACACCTTCCTCCTGCCGCGGTCCGTGGTCGCCCGCCTGGCCCCCCTCGATCCCCCCACCGCTGCCCGCCACCTGCTGTCCCGGATCCTCCAGGAGGCCGCAGCGAGCGGCGGTCCTCGCGTGGTGCTCTCCTGGCCCGCCACCCAGGACAGCCAGCCCGCGCCGCCTGCCCCGGCCCTGGCAGACTGGCTGGCCCTCCCCATGGTCGGCGGCCGGGTGGCCGACCGCGTGCAGGAGCCGCCACCCGCCACGCAGCCGGTGTCCCGCACCGAGCTCTCTCGCCTCGCCGCCCGCGACGCACGCTGGCGCGCCGCCCTGGGGCCGGACGCGACCGGTCTCGCCCAACGCCAGGCCGAGGCTGCCGCCTCCCGAACGGACCCGAGCGCGTTTGGTCCCTGGGACGGCCTCCTCGCGCACCCTCCCCTGCTGCCGAATCCGCTGCGGGTCACGGTTCTGGAATCCTACCTGAGGTGCCCCGCGCGCGCGATGTGGGAGTTGGCACTAAAGCTTTCCCCGCTCGAAACTTGGGATCCGGATCTGCCTTCGCGCGACCGGGGTCGTCTCCTCCACCGCGTCCTGGAGCGGTTCCTCGAAAGCATGCGCCCGGCCGGCCTCGAGGACCTGGAGGGCCCGGCGCTGGAGGCTGCCGCCAGCCGCCTGGGTCGGATCCTCGCCGAGGAGGCCGAGGCCATCGCCATGGAGGGCCTCGGACACCCGGCCCTCCTAGGGTACCGGACGCGCGCCTGGTCCGCCGGGCTCGGGGACGGCCGGCCCGCCGGCCTGCTCAGGGCCTGGTTGGAGGCCGAGGCGGCCCGGGGCTGGAGCGCGCGGCCCGAGGCGCTCGAGCGGGGATTCCGCGACCACCCGCTGGGTGTGGCTCGCCTGTCCGGCAAGGTGGACCGGGTGGACCGCACCGCCGGAGGAGACCTCGTCGTGATCGACTACAAGACCGGCGTAGCCCCGTCCGCTCGCCTCCTCGCGCGGGGCCTCGTCCTCCAACCCGTGGTCTACGCCGAGGTCATGGCCACCCGCCTGGGCGGCGCCCGGGTCGCGGCCGCCTACGAGCGCCTGGGAGGGGATCGGGGAGCCACCTTTGCGGGATGGTACGGCGATCCCCCTTTGGTCTCGATCCTCGCCGGCCGCGCCCGAGGCCTGGACCGTGCGCGCGGCCCGGCGCTCCTCGCACATGCCGCCGCCGCGGCTGGACGATGGGCCCGGGGCGTCTTCCACACCACGCTCGCCGGCCGCGTGGACGCCGGCTGCCGCTCTTGCGACTGCCGCCGCATCTGCCGCTTCGACGAGGGCCGCAACGACGCCGTGGCCGAGGCCGGGGGCGATCTTCAGCGACCTGTGGAGAACGCCTCGTGAGCGTCGACTGGATCGTGGTGCGGGACGGCAGGCCGGACCTCGATCCCGAGCGCCTTCGGCTCACCCCGGCACAGGCCGGGGCCTGCGCCGTGGACCGGGAGGTGCTGGTCCGTGCCGGGGCGGGCTCGGGCAAGACCGCCACGCTCTCCACGCGCTACCTTCGCCTGCTCGTCGGCCTGGCCTGGGACGCGGCCCGGAGCGATCCGGACCGTCCGGCCCCCGACCTCGACCGGGTGCTGGTGCTCACGTTCACCGACAAGGCCGCACGCGAGATGGCCGATCGCTGCCATGCCCGCCTCCTGGCCCTGGCCCGTGCGCTCGACCAGCTCCCCTCCCCGCCTTCGGGGCTCAATCCCGCGTCGTTCGCTCCCTTCCGCGCTTCTTTGCACCACCTGCTCGATCACTTCGACTCCGCCCGCATCTCCACGTTCCACGGGTTCTGTGCCCGCCTGCTTCGCGAGTTCCCCGCCGAGACCGACACGCCCCCGGGTTTCGAGGTGCTCGACGAGGACGAGGCGCGACCGCTCTATGAGGAGGCCGTGGACGCTTGCGTCTCGGACCTGCTCGACGCTGGCGGCACGGACCTGGATCTCCTGCTCGACGCGTTCGGCGCGCTCCCGCCGGTGAAGGACGCGCTCCTGTTCCTCGTGGCGAACCGGGGCACCCTGCTCCCTGGCCTCGCGCGTCACGCCGCGGGGCAGGGAACCCTGGACGCATTCCTGGCCCGCGCTGCGATCCGACCGGGCGAGGCGAGCGCCCACCTCGAGGCCCGGGTGCGCCCCCTCGTCGAGGCCATCGCCGCCGCCGTCGTCGCGGGCCCCTCCACGCCCTTCCTCGCACGGGCGGCCAATCTCGCCGGCCGCCTCCGGACCCTGCCCACGGATCCGCTGGCCCTCTACGACCTCCTGCACGAGTCCGTCGGGCTCTTCACCACCGGGGAGGGCACCCCCCGCACCCTCACCCACGCCTCGGTCCTGGGCCTGAAGGCCTCCTGGTCCGAGCCCGCATACCGGGCCGCAAAGCAAGCGCTCGGCGATCTCCAGCCCCGTGCGGCCGAGGTTGCCGGCCTGGCGGAGACCTGCCGGTGCCTCCCGAACGGCCTCGACCGGGACCTGCTGCCGGTCCTGGCCGCGCTCGGCCGGGCCCTGCTCGCCGCCACGACGCGCTACGACGCGACCCTGGACGCCCGGCGGGCGCTCGACTTTTCCGCCCTCCAGATCCGGGTGTCTGCCGCGCTGCCAAGGCAGCCGCAACTCGTCGCCCTCCTCCAGGACCGGCATCGGCACGTCATGGTGGACGAGTTTCAGGACACCGACGCGGTCCAGTGGTCCATCGTGGAGACCATCGGCCGGCCGGCCGGGCAGGCCCAGGGCCGCATCTTCCTGGTGGGCGACCCCCAGCAGGCCATCTACGGGTTCCGCGGCGGCGACGTGACGGTGTTCCGGGCAGTGGAGGCGGACTTCGAGGCGCGCGCTTCGCCGGTCGTGATCCTGCCGCACAACTTCCGCAGCCAACCGACGCTCATCGACTGGTTCAACGCGGTGTTCCAACCTATTCTCGGACCGGCCGCACCCGACCGTCCGCCCTGGGAGGCACCCTATCAGGCGGTGGCGTCGGGCCGGCCGGCAGCGGGGACAGACGGCCCCACGGTCACGGTCATGGCACACGCCGACGGTGGGGGCGAGGCCGCACGCCTGGCCGAGGCCCGGTGGGTGGCGGCCCTGCTCGCCCGGGAGGCCCTGCCCGGTCTCGGACCGTTCGCGGGCCTCGGCCTCGCAGACCGGCACCGTCACCCCGCCCCGCCCGTGGGCGTGCTGCTGCGCCGGCGGACGCTGCTGCCCGCCTTGGAGCATGCGCTCAGGATCGAGGGCGTCCCCTACGTGGTGCATGCAGGTGTGGGGTTCTGGAGCCGCCCCGAGGTGGTGGACACGGCCAACGTGCTCCATGCCCTGGCCTGGGGCGACAGCCTCTCGCTGGTGGGTGCCTTGCGGAGCGCGTTCTTCGCGCTCTCCGACCAGGAGATCGTCGATCTTCACGCGACCGGTGCCCTTCGAGGGTTCGGCACCGGGCCCCTACCCTCGGGGTGCCCGAAGCACGTGGCGGACGTCCGTGGCCGGTTCCGCCTGCTCAAGCACTTGAGGCACCGCCTTCCTCCCTCCCGGCTGGTGTCGGTCCTGCTGGACACCTGCGCGGGCTGGCACGCCGCGGCTCTGGGCGACGGCCGCGGGGAGGCCAACCTGCGTCGTCTGATCGCCCTCGCACGCCGGTGGGACGCCCGCCCCCAGGCGGGCCTCGCGGAGTTCGCCGAGGTGCTCGTGGGCCGCATCGAGGCCGACAGCCGGGAGGAGGAGGCCGCCCTGGCACCCGACGAGGCCCGCGTGGTCGTCATGACCATCCACGCAGCCAAGGGCCTCGAATTCCCTGTCGTGGTGGTGCCCGACTGCGGGACCCCGCCAACCCGCCGCCAGGGTCGACTCGTGGCCGGGCGCCTCGGATCCGAGTGGGAGGTGGCCTGCAGCGTTCCTGACGTGCTCGAGGGCCGGCGCACCCGGGGATCGCCCGGCCTTCGGAACGCGCTCCTGGACCGCCTGGCTCGGGAGCGCGACGCCGAAGATCGGCGTCTGCTGTACGTGGCCTGCACACGGGCCAAGGAGCACCTCGTCCTGGTGGGCGGTCGGCCCTCCACCCCCTCGGTTCCGCCTCGCACCTGGCTCGATCACCTGGACGCGGTCGGCCTCGGCCTCTCGAGTGGTGCCGTCCGGCAGTTGTCCTGGATCGACGTGGAGGCGCTGCCCGCACCTCTGGCGATCCCGAAAGCGGCGCATCCGGCCCCCACTCCCGAAGCGCTGGCCGCTGCGGCGCCCCTGCCCGCCCGACCTCGGCCCGAGGTGAACCCCTCCTCCCTCGACCTCTTCGTGTCGTGCCCCGCCCGCTGGATGCGGAGGATCCTCCTCGGCATCCCGGAGCGGCCGCCTACCGCGGCGGAGCGCCTGCGCTCCTTGGCCGCCGCCCGGGGCGAAGTGATCCACGGCCTGGTGGAGGACGGCGTCGTCCACGACGAGGCCCTGGCCCGGCGACGGTGGTGGGCCCGAGCGTACGCCGAGGGCGCCACAGACGAGGAGCGGGAGGCGGGCTGGACCCGGATCCGGGCTCACCTCGCCCGGGTGGCTGCCGATCCAACCGTGGCCCGCCTTCTCGCCCTGCCGGGTCGATCCGAGCTTCCCTTCCGGCTCTCCCTGGGCGACCTCGTCCTGTCCGGCGTGATCGACCGGCTCTGCCGGGAGCCCGAGGGATGGCTCGTGCTGGACTGGAAGTCGGGCTCCCTGGACCGGTCCGCCGAGGACGAAGCCCGGGCCTACCGCTGGCAACTCCTGGTCTACTCGCTCGCTGCCGAGCGGATCCTCGACGAGCCGGTCCGACGTGCGGCCCTCTACTTCACCGAGGCCGGACGACTCCACGCCTTCCCGGCCTGGATCGACGCCGACTTCGAGGCCGTGGAGGTCCGGCTCGCCGAGATCGCCCGGTTCGTGGCCGCAGGGCGTCCCTGGGCCCAGGTGGAGCGCGAGGTCACCCACGGACCCACGCCCCGTCCGTGTCCCACGTGCGGATATTGCGGCCGGGGCTGTCGCGGGTGGCGAGAACCCGGCGAGCGGGTCACTGCACCTCGAAGTCCGTGAGGTAGAGCGAGAACCGGTAGAAGGAGGCCGATCCGCCCTCGGAAACACCGCTCTGGTCGAACACGCGCACGGAGTGGATCCCCGTGGAGGCCAGGAGCAGGTCGTAGAGGTCCGGGGCCCGATCGGAGCCGTCCGAATCTTCGCCGAGGCGTTTGCCCGTGGGATCGTAGACCTCCAGGGCCGGATCCATCTGCGATCCGTTGTAGTCGGCCGTGCCCCAGACGTTGAGAAACCACCCCGCCTCGGCCGAGACGGCATACCAGTCCTCGTCGCCCGGGCCGTCCTGGGTGCCCCAGAAGAAGGCGGCCTGGTAGGGGTCGCCGCTCGTGGTCCTGAGGTCGGCCAGGTCCAGCGACTGGGCCTGCCCGAGCCCATCGTTGGGCTCGGCGTCCACCTGGTAGGGGATCTCCTGTCCGTTGACCGTGGTGGCGTAGCCCTCGTCGTAGACCGAGACGAACACGAAGAACCAGCAATTGGAGCCGCCCTCGCCCCCGGCGTCCCGAGCCTCCACGACCACACGGCCGCCATCCACGTCCGGGTAGAGGGCCACGCCGTCGGTGCCCAGGGTGTCCAGGTCCAGGAGGAGGATCCGCCCTGAGGACCAGAGCCGGACGTGAGGCGTGGCATCGGTGCCGTCCAGGTGGGCGCTCCCCCGGAGCACCACGGGGCAGTCCTCGTAGGGCAGCGTCAGATCGATCCAGTCGCTGTCCGACGCCTCCTCGAGCAGCACCGGCACCGGGTAGACGTAGTCTTCCTGCACCTCTCGCTCCGCGCCGGGGCTCCCGTAGGCGTCCGCCTCCCGAGGCGCGGCGTCGTAGACCTCGGCCGTGAGCACGTAGCTGAAGTCCGGGCCGCCTCGCTTCTCCTCCTCGTCGAAGGCGGTCGTGGCGTCCATGACTGCGACGACGTAGGTGCCAGGGCTGGCGAGGTAGGTGTAGACGACGCTGTCGTAGCCGGTGACGCGGGTACCGGTGGGGTAGTCGTCCTCCCAGGAGAGCAGGTGGCCCGTGGCGTCGTAGGTGGCCACGACGGTGTCCATGTCCTCGCTGGCCACCGGT
Organism: Deltaproteobacteria bacterium; assembly: GCA_016927815.1. Lineage (GTDB taxonomy): Bacteria > Myxococcota_A > UBA796 > UBA796 > JAFGLY01 > JAFGLY01. The sequence continues at coordinate 11,447 of JAFGLY010000173.1, forward strand.
TCGCCGGACTCGCTGCCCGTGGGGCGCGTGCGGATCCGTGCGAACTGGCCGCCTTCGACGGTCAGGGCGTAGAAGTCCCTGTCCGAGGCGGGATTGAGGTAGCCGATGACGCTTTCGTCCCACGCGAGGGGCTGGGCCTCCTCCGGGTCGTTGTTGCGGTCCCCGTCCACACACGCTCCCCCCTCGCAGATCTCCCAGGCCTCGCACCCGGCATCGCCCGTGCACTCGGGGCTGCCCGAGTCGTCCGGGGGGTTTTCCGGGCTGTCGGGGATCTCCACGGAGCGCGGACAACTGGAGAGAAGGGCCGCGACCGGGCAGAGGACGACGGGGCGCATGGGATCTCCCGCGACGGATGCCGGCCTTCGACTATCCCGACAGGAGTCGGAGGGTCGAGATCCGGGGCACTGCCCCGAGCGCTCGGTTCGCCTCGGGGTCCGCGGGGGCCAGATGTCCGGCGCGGCGGTATGATCCCGGATCGATCGTGAGGTCCTGACCCCCATGTTTCTGGCCCTGCGCGCCGAGTTCCTCCTGCCCATGACGGAATCGCGGCTCCGGATCCGCGACGGCTACGTGCTGGCCCAGGGGGACCGCCTCCTCGAGGTCGGGCCTTGGACCCCCGAGGTGGCCGCCCGCCTGGGGAGGCTGGGCGATCGCCTCGTGGTTCCGGGCACCCCCGACCGCCGCCCCCTGCCCGGACCGGGACTGCTTCCCATGCGGAAGGCCGTCCTGATGCCCGGTTTCGTGAAGGCCCACGGCCACGACGACGAGCAGTTGCTCATCGGCGTGGCCCGGGACGAGCCTCTGGCCGACTGGCTCGACCACGCCGTCAACCCCCTCGCCCGCTACCTGAGAGACATGCAGGAACGGCTGACCGAAGACCTCGGGTGCACCCCCTGGCGGGCCGCCTACCGCATGGCCCGGCTGTGCGACGTCCACTACGGCATCACCTCCAGCCTGATCCACCACTGCCATGCCAACAAGGTGCGCTGGGAGGACCTGGCGCTGGCGAACGAGGAAGCCGGGACGAGCATGATCATCGCGATCGGCTCGCAGGATCGTCACTACGCCGCCGAGATCCTGGACCGACCCGAGGACGCGCTGTCTCGCCTGGACCGGGCCTGGGCGCGCCGCGACGCGTGGGGGGCGACCACCGTCTGCCCGGGCCCGGACCAGGCCTTCTCCAACAGCCGGGCCCTCCTCGTGCCCCAGAAGGCCTGGGCGCGGGCCCACGGCACGCTGTTCCACCTGCACGCCTCGGAGGAACCCCGGACCACCGCCTGGTTCCAGGCCGAGGTCGAGCCGGGCCACACCCCCGTGGAGTACCTGGAGTCCATCGGCGTGCTCGACCCTCGGACCCTGCTCGCCCACCAGGTCCACTGCGGGCCACGGGACCTGGAGATCCTGGCCCGTCATGGGGTCGGGATCGTGCACAATCCACTTGCGAACACGATCCTGGGCTCCGGGATGCCCCCGGTGGTGGAGATGCTCGCGGCCGGCATCCGGGTGGCCCTCTCGACCGACGGGTCGGGAAGCGCCGACCACCAGAACATGCTGGCCGCCGCGCGGCTCGCCTCCCGGTACCAGAAGGCCCGCCTGCAAGACGCCAGCGTGCTGCCCGCCGGGGAGGTCCTGGAGATGATCACGCGGATCCCAGCCGAGATCCTGGGCATGGACACGGGCGTCCTCGCTCCCGGGATGCGGGCCGACTTCCTCCTCGTGGACCTCACGGCGCCCAACCTGGTACCCACCCGGATCGACAACCTGGTGGAGAACCTGGTGTGGGCGTCCGACGGCAACGAGATCGACACCGTGGTGGCCCGGGGCCGGTTGCTCAAGGAGGGAGGGCGGGTGCTTCCACTGCGAGACGGCACCCGACCCGAGGCGATCGTGGCAGCGGCCGAGCACCTCTCGGAGGGGTTCGCCACCTGGCGTGCCACCGCACCCGAGGTGCGGGGCACCGGGGCGCATCGGTAGGCGGGTGGACCGGTCCCGACCCGGCACGGGCATCCTGCTCGCCGCGGGCCACGCCGTGCGCATGGGACAAGACAAGCTGGCCCTCGACTGGGAGGGGGAGCCGATCGTGGCGCGCGCCCTCTCGGTGCTGTCGACCTGCCCGCATCTCGCGGAGATCCTGGTGGTGATCCGTCCCGGGGCACGCCTTCCTTTGCCGCCCGGCCGGTGGCGCCCGGTGGAGAACCCGGACGCCCACACGGGCATGGCGTCCTCGTTGAGGGCGGGTGTGGCCGCGGCGGCCCCCGGGGCTCCCTTCTACCTGCTGGCGCTCGGGGACATGCCGGCCGTACACTCCGGGGTGGCCGACGCCCTGGTCGCGGCCTGGCGGGCGGGCGAAGTCGAGGCGGTGGTGCCGGTGCACGACGGCCGGCGTGGTCACCCGGTGCTGCTGTCCGGCACCTGGCGGGACGACCTGATGCACCTCGGCGGCGACCGGGGTGCACGCGACCTCCTCCTCGCGCGCCAGGACCGGGTGCTCGAGGTGCCGGTGGACGATCCGGGCGTGCTCTTCGACGTGGACCGTGCCGAGGACCTCGCGAGGGACCGGGTGCGGTGACCCCGGGCGCCGGGTGGATCCCCCTCGAGACGCAGCCACAACGCATCGGGCCGGTCGGGGGAGGATCCGTGCTGGCCCAGGCCCACGCCGGGTGTCGAGGTCCGGACCGCTGGGGGCAACTCGGGGACGAAGACCGGGGAGAGGGCCCCCAGGAGAGCCGCTCCGGTGGGCGTGAGCAACTCCTCGTCGATCGGTCCCTCGGCATGCGGGATTCCGTAGGTCTCGAGGATGGCGCGCGTGGCGGGCGCCGGCACCGGGAGCCGGCCGTGCGAGGTCGCAGGCGTCTGCCCGCCGCCCACCCGGACCGGCGCGACGCAGGCCACGCGGGCGAGGTCCACCGCCAGGTGTTGGAGGGCCAGGGCGGCGCCCACCACGTCCACGAGGATGTCCTGGGCCTCGTGCAGGAGCCCTCCGCCCGGGTGCGCGTGGGGGATGCCCCTGCGGTGCGCCTCCAGGTGGTCGCTCCCGGCGAGCCAGCCGTCGTTTCCCCCCTCGGCCTCACCGCACGCGTCGCCAGGGCCGCCGTCGAGGGACTGCACGTACGGCTTGATGTCGAGGATCGGCGTGCCGTCGTAGAGGTCCAACGTACCGGTGACGAGACGGGTCCCTTCGATACGCTCCAGCCGGACCCGGGTGAGCCCGATCGGGCTCGGACGATCCGGCGACCGCGTGGCGAACAGCCCGTAGCGTCGGCCGTCGTCACGCCACGGTGGACGTACCCAAAGGCTGTAGCCCGCGGAGCGCTCGAGGAACGACAGGACGTACACGTGCGAGAAGGTGCCCAGGCCCGCGAGGGCCTCGGCGAGTTCCGGGCGGACGTCGATCCAGCACGCCGCCGTCGCCGACCGGTCCTCTGCGGGGGGCTGGTACGGCGCGTGGTCCACGTACGGCGTGTGCGCGGTACCGATCACGGTCAGTGCCACGGCAGGCGCCTCTCCCGGGTCCGCCGTGCGCGCCAGACCGTGCGCGGCCCGCTCGGCCTGACAGAGGATCGCCAGGGCCCGGTGCGCGAACCCCGCATACCCACCCCTCACGTCAACCTTCCGCAGCGTCGTCTCCAAGAGACCCGGGGCTTCGGCGATCGGCAAGGGCGCACGAGGGGGGGCCTCGACGACGATCCGCCTTGCCGAGAGGCCTTCGGCCAACCGCTCCCGAACGACCTCGATCCGGGCACCGCCCAGGGCCGATGCGGCCGTACGCATGGCCGCGACGATGGTTCGCTCGGGAGCCCCGAGTCCCAGGAGCGCAGCCGTGAACAGGTCACCGGCCATGCCCATGGCCGGTTCGATCCACAAAGGTCTCACAGGCCCTGACCCGCGGCGATGCCCTGAGCGAAAGCCGACTCGACGTTCGCAGGCTCCGACGCGTCGCCGATGACGAGGATTTCCGGGGCCAGCCCGGCTGCCTGCTCCGCAAGCGCCCGGTCCGGCACCGTACCGGAGCAGACGATCACGGTGTCGAACGGCGCCATCCGGACCTCCTCACCCGCGACGACCGCGTCCACGCCCTCGGGGGTGAACGCCACGATCCGGGTATCGGGCATCAGGTGGATGCGTTTGTCGGCCAGAATCCTGTTCAGGGTCAGCTTTCGCGAGATCGGGTCCATGTCCGCGCCAATCACGCTCGACCGGCGGCAGGCGACGACGCTCTTGCCCATCGCCGCGACCATCTCTGCGACCTCCACCCCGACCATGCCCGCTCCGATGACCAGAACCCGATCGCCCCGGATCGGCTTGACCCCCTCGAAGTACTCGTAGGACGTGACGACGTACTGCCGGTCGAGACCGCCGATGTCCGGAAGCGATGGACGTGCCCCGGTCGCGACCACCAGGACGTCGGGGTGTTCTTGCTCGACCGTGTCGGCGGTGACCCGCTCGTCGAGCCTCACCCGCACGCCCGAATGGGCCAGTCTCATCCGCATGCCGTCGAGGACGCGGGACATCGACGTCTTTCCCTGGGGCCGGACGGCGAAGGCGAGTTGTCCGCCCACGACGTCGTGCTGCTCGAACAGTACGACGTCGTGGCCCCGCCGGGCGGCAGTGACCGCGGCTCCGATGCCCGCGGGCCCGGCCCCGACGACCATGACGCGCCGCGGATGTGCAGCCGGTGGAGCGTCCGGCGTGGTCACCCAGGGGTTGGCCATGCACGCGATCGGCCGACCGGACCGGACGCGGGACAGGCAGGCCTGGAGGCAGGCGCCGCACTGCAGGATGCGATCCGGCTCGCCCTCGATCCACTTGCGGGGGAGGTCCGGGTCGGCGAGCAGCGGTCGCGCCAGGCCCACCGCGTCGATCAGGCCACGTTCGAAGACGGCGGCAAGGCGGGCCGGGTGACCGAGCCGGCCGGTGCCGATGATCGGCAGGGCCGTCAGGTGGCGGATGGCTTCGAACACCTCGATCTGGGGCTGCTCCGGCAGGGCCATGTGCCCGAAGTACCAGGCCGGGTTGTCGCACGCGTTCCCGAAGCCCACGTGCACGGCAGCGATGCCCAGACCTTCCAGAACCTCGAGGAGCCAGGCCTGGGCCTGCGGATCGAGCCCCCCTTCCAGGAACTCGTGGCCGGAGATCCGGACGAGGACCGGCGTGGAGCCGGCACCTCCAAGCACGCTGTCGAGCACGGCGCGGGCGAACCGCTCGGGATCCCCCCACCCGTCGGTCCTCCGGTTGGTGCGCCGGGACAGGAACTGGTGCACCAGGTACCCGTGGCCCATCTGGAGTTCCAGGAAGTCGGTGCCGGTCCGGACGGCGCGCGCGGCCGCCGTGCCGAAGTCGTCGAGGAGCTGCGTCACCTGGCTCCCGGTCAAGGCCTCGGCCTCGGCTCCGGTCGTGGCACAGGCCACCTCGGACGGCGCCAGGGGCTTCCCACCGATCACCGTCGGGTTCGCCGCGCATCCGGCGTGGTTCAGGTGAACCGCCACGTGGGCACCCTCCTCGTGCACCGCGTCGACCAGGGTCCGGATCGTGGCCACGTGTCGGTCCTCGAACAGCCGGAGCTGCCGTGGGTGCTCGATCCCGGAGGGCGAGACGGCCGCCGGCTCCAGGGTCAACAGCCCGGTCCCGCCCTGCGCGATGCGACGGTAGAAGCGCACCGCTGCCTCGCTCGGCCCGCCGCCCGGCCCGTGAAGGGCGGTCTTGACGGGGGCGAGGACGAAGCGATTCTTCAACGTCCTGCCCGCGAGCGTCCACGGATGCTGCGGTGGGTTCACGGTGCACCTCCTGGCGCGGCTCTGCCGGATCCTCCGCAGAGGGTGGATTCCGGCAGGAGAGGGGTCGAACGGAACCCGACCGGATCCCTCTGGGGCGCTCCGCCCGGAGCGAGGAAGACGGATTCCGTTATCGTCCCTCAGCGGTTCGGCCACCAGGTCACGAGCCTCGCCCCGCCGCCCGGGGCGTCTTCCACCCGGACGCGCCCCTGGTGGGCCTCCAGGACCCGGCGGGTGATGGCGAGGCCCAGCCCCGCCCCGCCGGTGGCCCGATCCCGGGCCTGCTCCAGGCGGAAGAAGGGTTCGAACACCCGGTCCCGCTGGGGAGCCGGAATGCCGGGGCCGTCGTCCGACACGGTCACCTCCACGCCGCCGTCCACGGCGCGCCAGGTCACCTCCACCCGACTCCGGGCGAAACGCGCCGCGTTGGCGAGGAGGTTGCCCACGGCGCGGTTGAAGGCCCGTGCATCGGCGTACACCGCCTGGGGGGCGTCGGGCGCGGGGGCCAGGTCTACGCGCACGCCCTCGGGCAGGGGACCGAGGCGCTCCAACTGCCGCTCCAGGGTGGCGGCCACGGGCACCGGCTGGAGGGAAGGGGGAGAGCGACCCGCCTCGTACCGGGAGTAGACCAGCAGCTCCTCGGTGAGGGTCTCCATCTCGACGAGGTCGTCCTGGAGCGCCGCCAGGTGCCGGGAACGATCCCCGTCGCCCCGAGCCATCTGGGCCATCTCGAGGCCGAACCTGAGCCGGGCGATGGGCGTGCGAATCTCGTGGGCCACGGCCTGGACCAGTTGGCGCTGGTGATCCAGCAGCTCCTGGACTCGCCCGGCCATGGCGTTGAAGCTGCGGACGAGCTGGTTGACCGGGTTGTCCTGGCGGCGCTCTGGAGCCCGGGCGGCCAGGTCTCCGGCACCGATGCGGTCCGCGGCTCGGGCCAGGTCCGCCAACGCGCGCACCATGGGGCGGGCCAGGGCCACGCTGGACACCCCGATCACCCCGACCAGGAGGCACAGGATGACGGCGAGGTCCCGGCCCGTGGGACCAATGTGTGACGGCTCGGGTCCCAGGAGCAGCACACCTCCCTCAGGGAGAGGAACAGCTGCCTGGAATCCGCCTTCCGCAAAGGCCGTCGCGGGCTGATCCACCTCCAGGGCCGGCCGGAGGGCCTCCGGGATGCGGGGGCTCGAATCCTCGAGCAGGATCGCGGGCATGCGGGCGCGGTCCGCGATGCGGGCGGCCTGGCGAACGCGCTCGTCGGCGGGTTGGGCCAGGATCTCCTCGTGAATCTGCGACACCGCCAGGTCCACGAGCGGGGGCCGGGCGGTGTCCAGCTGTCGGTGGATGGACAGCCGCACCACCCCCATGGCCACGGTGAACGCTGCGATCACGACGACCAGCAGGCCAAGGAAGATGCGGAGGACGAAGCGGGTCATGGGGCCACGGGCGCGGGTCGGGCCAGGAGGTAGCCCACGCCGCGGACGGACTTGATGCGCCTGGGATTGCGGGCATCGTCTCCCAGTTTCTTGCGGAGCCTGAGGATCCGGAGATCGATCGAACGGTCCAGGCCGTCCCAGTCGGTCCCCTTGAGCTCCCGGTAGATGGCCTCCCGATCCAAAGGCTCCCCGGCGTGCCGGGCCAGGAGCCACAGGAGGTCGAACTCGGCGGTGGTGAGGTCCAGTTCCTCCCCGTTCAACAAAGCGGCCCTGCGGCCGGGGTCCACCACGAGGTCTCCGAGCTCGACGGCCGTTTCCGAGGAGGTCGGAGCGCGGCCCGGACTCTGGGATTCCGGATTGATCCGCCTCAACAGGGTGCGCACCCGAGCCAGGACGAGGCGGGGGCTGGCAGGCTTGGCCACGTAATCGTCGGCTCCCAGCTCCAGGCCCACCACCTCGTCCACCTCGTCCCCCAGAGCTGAGAGCATCAGGATGGGGCCCGGGTAGCGCTCCCGCACCTGCTTGCACACGGACAGGCCGTCCAGCCCGGGCAGCATGAGGTCCAGGATCACCAGGTCGGGCAGCTCGTCGAGGATGCGGTCCACCGCCCGGTCTCCCCGGGTCTCCACCCGGACGTCCAGCTCATCGCTGGCCTGGAGGTACTCCTGCATCAGTCGGGCGAGGCGAAGGTCGTCCTCCACGAGGAGGATGCGGCTGGGCGCGTTCATGGGGCGGCTCCGCCTTCAGCGTACCAGAGAGAGGATGTCGCTTCCCAGGGCTCGGAGGAGGTGGAGGGTGTCCACCTGGGCCTGGAGCTCGGAGGTGAGGCGGTTCACCTCGGCCGCGAGGCGGTTGGCCTCGGCATCGCTCACCTCCAGGGACGAGCCGGCCCCCTGGGCGTACGCGGTCTCGGTGAGCGCGACCGCCTCCCGGGCCAACTCGGCACGCTCCACCGCGAGGGACACGGCCGCCAGAGCGGTCTGCTGGTCCCGGACGGCCTGGCGTACCGCCTGGCCCGCCTGGATCTCGACGTGCTCCCGTTCGATCTCCGCCCGCCTCATGGCGGCCCGCTTCTGATCCAACGCACCGAAGCGGGACAGGGAGAAGACGGGCACATCCAGGCTGGCCACCGCGGTCCAGCGGGAGCGGTCGTCGGAACCCAGGGCGCTCATCTCGGTGAACGTGTAGGAGCCCTGCCAGGCCAGGGACAGGCCGGGCAGGAACCCGGTGCGGGCCAGCGCCAGATCCGCCCGGGCCAGGTGCGCCCGGCTCCGAGCCACCCGCACGTCCTCCCGGCGGTCCAGAGCCACGTCCACCATCTGCTCGGGGGCCAACGGGGGAGGCGCGATCACGGGGGCGTCCCCCGGGGTGGGCAGGCCCCCGACGCCGGTGAGCACGCCCAGGGCGTCCCGGGCGGACTCGAAGGCGAGTCGCGCGCTCAGGAGATCCTGCCGGGCCTGGGCCAGGTCCGTGCGAGCACGGACCTCGTCGATGCGCAGGCCGACCCCGGTCGCCAACCGCTTCTCGGCCACGTCCAGGTGGCGCATCGCCGCGTCCACCCGCTCCTCCTGCATGGCCACGAGCGCTCCGGTGGCGCGGGCCGCGTACCAGGCCCGCGCCACTGCGTGCAGCAGTTCCTGCCGGGCCTGCGCCACCGTGAGCCGCGCCAGATCCCTGCCTTCCCGCGCCACCCGCGCCGTGGCCCACGTCTCGGGATCCAGGACGGAAAGGCTGGCCGTGAGCGATCCGGACACGGTCTCCTGCTGGCGCACCACCATGGGCTCGCTGTCCGGGGCGTCCGGGACCTCGATCCCCATCGCCTCCAGCATGTCGTACAACGCCGACATGCTGGCACCCAGGTCCACCGTGTCCTCGTGGTCCGCGTGGGACCAGGTACCACCGGCGGAGACCATGGGCACGAGGAGGCCGCGCGCCTGCCGGAGCTGGCCGTCCGCCTGGTCCAGCGTGGTCTGGAGGGCCTTCAGGGTGAGGTTGTGCTGGTCGGCGGCCCGGAGGGCCTCCCCCAGGGAGAGGATCTCTCCAGCCCGAGCGGACGGGACGGGGCCCAGGAGCAGGCAGCAGGCCAGGGCGAGGATGCTACGCATGGGTCGGGCTCCTCGAGGCGCCGGCGGCCTGGAACTCCAGCGCCTCCGTCTCCAGGTCCTTGCGTGCGAAGAACGTGTAGAGCACGGGCACCACGAACAGGGTGAGCAGGGTGGCGGTGGTGAGCCCTCCGATCACCGCCCGGGCCATGCCGGACCACTGCTCGGCCCCTTCGCCGATCTCCAAAGCCAGGGGCACCATGGCCAGGACGGTGGTGAGGGTGGTCAGCAGCACCGGCCTCAAGCGCATCCGGGCCGCCTCCCGGATGGCCTCGACGCGGTCGCGGCCCTGGTACCGGAGCTGGTTGGCGGCATCCACCATGACGATGCCGTTGTTGACGGCGATGCCCACCAGCATGATCGCGCCGATGAGCCCCGACACGTCCAGGGCCGTGCCGGTGACCAGGAGGACGAGGATCACCCCGATGATGGCCATGGGAACGGAGAAGATGATGATGAAGGGCTGTCTCAAGGACTCGAACTGGCTGGCCATCACCAGGTAGACCAGCAGGATGGAGACGAGCAGGGCGAGGCCGAGCTGCTGGAACGACTCGGCGAAGTCCTCCGCCGATCCGCCCACGTAGGCGGTGAAGCCGTCCGGCTTCTCCACCAGGTCCACCGCCTCGCTCACCTGCTGGATGCCCCGGCGCATGTCCTTCCGGTGCGGGTCGCCCTGCTGGTCCTGCCAGGTGTCCGCCAGGGTGACCTGCAGGGTGCTGGTGCGCTGCTGGTCGACGCGGGTGATGGCCACGGGGCCGAGATCGCGCCGCACGTGCGCCACCGTGGACAGGGGCACGGTGGCCCCACCCGAGGTGGCCAGGGGCATGCGGAGCAGGGCGCCGACGTCCTCACGCCAGGCCCGTTCCCATCGTACCTTGATGTCGAACTCGTCCCCGCCGTCGGAGAAGAAGCCGGCGGTCCGCCCCTGGAAGGCCGTGGCCACGGCGCGGTTCAGGTTGTGGCCCGACATGCCCAGCTGGGCAAGCTTGGGCCGGTCCAGGGTGACCTCCAGCTGGGGCTGCTGGTCCGCGAGGGAAAAGGTCACCTCCGCCACCTCCGGCAGCCGGGCGAGGCGTTGCCTCAGCTCCATGCCCAGGATGCGGGCCTGGTCGAGGTCGTGGCCCTTGAGCTCCACCTCCACGTCCGAGCTGCCGGTGGGGCCGAAATGGCCGCCCACGTGGACCTCCACCCCCGCCAGGTCAGCGGTGGCCTCGCGGATTGCGGCCTCGATCTCCGACCGGCCGCGTTCCCGTTCCCCGGGGGGCACCAGGACCAGTCGGGCCGTGCCCTCGTTGGCTTCGCCGCTGAAGATGGCCTGGATGCCGGTGGCCGCCCCAGCCTGGACCATGAGGTGCTGGAGCTCCTCCGGCCGGAGTGCAGTCCGGACGCGCCGGGTCACCTCGTCCACCCGGGCCCAGGTCTCGGCAAGGGAGCTTCCCACCGGGGCCTTGATCTCCACGAAGGACTGCCCGTTGTCCTGCTGGGCCATCAGGTCGGTCCGGAGCGTGAGGGCCAGGAGCCCGGACACGAAGCCGGCGCCCACGAAACCCAGAATCACGTACTTCCGGTGGGACAAGGCCCACTCGAGCCACCGGCCATAGTGCTCGACCAGCCTGCCGAGGCGCCTGCTGGCCTTCTCGCCGCCCTGGCCGGACCGCTTCAGGAACCGGGAAGAGGCCAGCGGTACGAAGGACATGGCCACCACGAGGGAGACGGTGAGGGAGAAGCAGATGGTGACCGCCATGTCCCGGAAGACCATGCCGGCGAACCCCTGCACGAAGAGCACGGGGACGAACACCGCCAGGGTGGTGAGCGTGGAGGCGGTGATGGCGGTGCCCACCCCCTTCGCGCCGCTGGCGGCGGCCACCCAGGGGCCCTCGCCGCCCTCCCGCAAACGAAAGATGTTCTCCAGGACCACGATGGCGTTGTCCACCAGCAAGCCCACTGCCAGGGCGAGCCCTGCCATGGACAGCACGTTCAGGGTCATGTCCGCCTGGTCCATGACCCCGAAGGTGGCGACCACCGAGAGGGGGATGGCCATGGACACGATCAGGGCTGCCCGGAGATCTCCGAGGACGAACAGCAGCACCGCAAAGGTCACGCACACGCCGACCAGGGCCGTGCTGGCGAGGTTGTTCAGGGACCGCTTGATGTTGCCTGCATTCTCTGCCACCACCGTGAGCCGGGCTCCCTCCGGCAGGTCGGCGTTGATGCCCGGCAGGGCGGACAGAACCCCCTCGACGGCCTGGACGGTGTTCTCCCCCGACTGGCGTCGAAGCGCGAGCTGCACCACGGGAACCCCATCGATCTGCTCGATGGAGGTGGCCTCCTGGTAGGTGTCGTGAATGCTGGCCACCTCCCCCAGCCGAACGGGGCGGGTGCCCGTGGGCTGGCCCGCGCCGTTGGTGAGGACCTTGCGCCCCACCACCACTTCCCCGATGTCGGCCAGAGAGGCGTAGCGCCCCTGGGTGTGGATCGTGAAGGAAAGAGGCTCCTGGTCGATCGTTCCGCCGGGCTCTTGCAGATTTTCTGCGTACAAAGCCGATACGACCGTGTTGACGTCGAGCCCCGTGGCCTCCACCCGCAAGGGATCCAGGTCCACGTGGATCTCCCGCACCAGCCCCCCGGAGACGTTGGCCGAGGCCACGCCCTCCACCCGTTCGAGGCGCGGCTGGACCACGTCCTCCGCCAGCCGGCGCAGCTCCATCAGGGGAAGAGAACCCTCCAATGCGAGGAACATCACGGGCATCATGTCCGTGGAGAAGGCGAAGACCAGGGGGTCCGAGGCGTCGTCCGGGAGGGCCGACTCGTACATGTCCAGGGATCGGCGGATGTCCGTCTCCGCCTGATCCATGTCCGTGCCCCAGGCGAACTCGACCGAGACGATGGAAAGGCCCAGGGACGAGGTGGACGAGATCTCCTCCACGCCTTCCACGCTGGCCACGGCCGTCTCCATGGGACGGGTCACCAGGGTCTCCATGTCCTCGGGGCTGGCCCCCGTGTAGGTGGTGACCACCAGGATCGCCGGGAACGACAGGTCGGGCATCAGGTCGAGCTTGAGCCGCGACAAGGAGAACAGGCCGAACAGGAGCACCACCAGCCACACCACGCCGAAGGTGATCCCGCGCCGGACCGAGAGGGACGAGAGGTTCACGGCGTGGCCTCCAGCACCTGGACGGCCTGGCCGTCCGCCACGCCGTACTGGCCGCGCACCACCAGCCGCTCACCGACCTCGAGCCCCGACGTCACCTCGCGCAGGGACCCGGAGCGGATCCCCAATTCCACCTCCCTTTCCTGGGCCCTGCCCTCGCCGTCCACCACGAAGGCCTTGCGGAGATCCTGCCCCGGTCGAGCCCGTGCCAGGAGCACCGGGTCCATCACCAGGGCCTGCTCCGGCGCCACCACGACCTGGGTGCGCCGATCCACCGTGATCTCCGCCCGCCCGAACATGCCCGGCTTGAGCTTGTGGACCCCCGAAGGGTCTGCCGGGTTGGGCAGTCTCACCTCCACCGTGTTGGTGCGGGTGGTGTCCTCCAGGTAGGGGTACACCCGCGTGACCCGGCCTTCGAAGACCTCGTCGGGCAGCGACTGGACCCTGATCCGGACCGGTTCCCCGACCTCCACCTGCATGGCGTCGGTCTCGCTCATGTCCAGATCCACCTTCAACGGGTCCACGGCGAGGACGCTGCAGAAAGGAGACGCCGGGGAGGCCTGATCCCCCAACGACAGGTCCAGGTGGGCCACCACCCCGGAGATCGGGGCGACCACCGCCGCGTCTCCCGCGTTGATGGAGAGCTGATCCAGGCTGGCCTTGAGCGCCCGGCGCTGGGCCTCACTGGCTGCAAGCCCGGCGCTGGCCTGGTCGAAGACCTGCTGGGTGATGACCCCCCCGGCCAGCAGCTCTCGGCTCCTCTGGAGATCCTCGGTCTGGGTGCGGATCTGGATGTCCAGCGCCTCGATCTGGGCGGACATCTGCTCCAGGCCCTTGTCGAGCGCGTCCCGACGGACGAGCGCCAGGCGCTGCCCCTTCTGCACGCTGTCCCCGTCCCGGACGGAGAGGGACACGATACGGTCGGCGATCCGGCTGTAGACCCGCACCGTGGACCAGGGTTCCAGGTCGGCGGCGTACACCACGGTCCGCGCGAGATCCCGCTGCGTCACCGGTTCGACCCGCACGGGGACCGTGTGCCCGTCCTCGGAATGCTCGCGCGGTCCACAGCCCGCCAGGGACAGGAACGCCGACCACATCAACCACTTCGCACGACCCATGGACACCTCCCGCAGGTCGCACAAGGCTAGTCCCGGCAGGAGGCGTGGACCGTGGCGATTCGGTCTCGGAATTGTATCAGACGGTTTCCACCGACGACCGCCGAGCCGCTCCCCCGATCGCGCGATCCGGTTCAACTGCGACCGCGCGATCCAGAGCCTCCGCGACGTCCTGGAGGCGGAAGGGCTTGGCCAGGACGGCCTGGAACCCGTACCGCGCGGGGTGGGCGAGCACGGGGTCGTCCGAGTAGCCGCTGGTGGCCACGGCTCGGACCTCTGGGTCCAGGTCGCGCAGGGCGGCCAGGGTGTCCAGCCCTCCCAGTCCGCCCGGAACGGTGAGATCGAGCACGACGACGTTGAACGGCTCTTCCTGCCCGGACGCGGCCCGGAAGAGGTCCAGGGCCGCCTCGCCCCGGTCGGCGGCCTCGCACGTGCAGCCGAGCAGGCGGATCATCTCGCCGAGGACCTCGCGCACGGTCGGGTCGTCGTCCATGAGGAGGACGCGGGAGAGGCGGTTCCTGGCGGGCGCAGGGCGGTCGCGAGGGTTCGTGGCGCTCGTGTGGGCGGCCGGCAGGTACACGCGGAACACGGTCCCCTTCCCCATCCGGGTGTCCACCGCGATCCGGCCGGCGTGGTTCCGCACGATGGCGTAGGAGGTGGCCAGGCCGAGGCCCGTGCCGCCGGCCCGGGTGGTGAAGTAGGGGTCGAAGATGCGGGGGAGGATCTCGGGCGGGATGCCCGGGCCGTGGTCCTCGACATCGATCCGCACGTACCGTCCCGCCTGGAGGCCGGGCAGGACGTCGGCCTCCAGGAGCTGGTTCGATGCCCGCACCTCCACGGTGCCGCCGCCCGGCATGGCCTGGGCCGCGTTGAGCACGAGGTTGTGGAGGACCTGGGCCAGCTGCCCGACGTCCACCGTTGCCGGCCACAAACCCGGGGGGACGTGGATCCGGCCCTCGACGTTGGCCCCACGGAGCGCAAACGAGACGGCGTCGCGGAGGGTACCGCCCAGGGCCGTCGGCCGCACCACCGGAGCCCCGCCCTTGGCGAAGGCGAGCAGCTGGTGGGTGAGGGCCGTAGCGCGATCAACTGCACGCGCGGCTGCATCGATGTGCACGAGGAGGTCCGGGTGGTCTCCGAGCCGACACCGCACCACCTCGAGGTGTCCGAGGAACCCGGCGAGCAGGTTGTTGAAATCGTGCGCGATTCCTCCCGCGAGCACGCCCAGCGAGTCGATCCGCTCCGCCTTCAGGCGTTCCAGTTCGAGCTGGTGGCGATCGCTGATGTCGCGTGCGGCGGTGAGGCGCAGGCGTCGCCCGCCCTCCTCGTAGGCGGTGGAGGTGATCTCCACCTGGAGAACGTGGCCGTCCACCCGCACGGCGCGTCCGAACCAACTCCCCGCGGGTTCGGCCAGCAGGCGGCGGTCCAGGGAGGTCCGGTCTTCGGGGTGGATGAACTCGGAGGCATGGCGCCCCACCAGGGCGCTGGCATCGTCGTACCCCAGGAACCGGGCGGCCCCCTCGTTGGCCTCCAGAACGAGGCCCCCGTCGTGGATCAGGATGGCGTCGAACGTGGCCGCGAGGATGCGCCGGTACCGCTCCTCGCTCGCCCGGGCGGCCTCGCGCGCATCCCTCTCGGAGGTGATGTCCCGCGACAGCCCCACCACGGCCGTGACGTCCCCTCGGGCATCCCGTACCGGGGAGAGAATCGTGTGGAGGAACACCGGACGATCGCCGAACCGGTTGGGTGCCCGCTCCTCCAGGGACCTTCCGGTCCGGATCACGCGGGTGACGTTCGCCACCTGCCGGGCGGCGATGCCCGGTGGGAAGATCTCCTCGAGCCGCCGGCCCACCAGGTCCTCCAGGTCGCGGCCGATGGCGCGGACGCCGAACGGGTTGACGTACCGGACCGTGCACGCCCGGTCCAGGAGGAAGATGTAGTCCAGGACGCTCTCGACGAGAACGCGGTACGAGTCCTCCACCAGGGCGCACTCGTCGGCCGGCGTGCGCGGGACACCGGGGTCCGAGGTCGGCAACGCCTCGGGGCCTGCATCGGATCGGACGGGCAAGGTCGAACCCCTTCGCCCGGCCTCCTATCGGCATCCGCAGCCCGCGTCCCATCCCGTTAGAGGCCCCCGATGCGACCCCGGATCCTCGTACGGGGCGCCGGAGAGATCGCCTCCGGCATCGCCCACCGCCTCTTCCGTTGCGGGCTGCCGGTGGCCTGCACCGAGAGGAACCCGCCCACGGCGGTCTGCCGCATGGTGGCGTTCGCCACGGCCGTGACGGACGGCAGCACCGAGATCGAGGGCGTGGCCGGGCGCCGCTGGGAGCTGGCCGACGCCTGGCGCCTCGGAGAGGAACGGCTCGACCACGTCCCGGTGTTCGTGGACCCGGAGGCCTCACTCCTGGACACCTGGAAGCCCGACATCCTGGTGGACGCCCGCGGGCTGGGGCAACCCTCGGACACCCGGCGCCACCAGGCACACCTGGTGATCGGGCTCGGTCCGGGCCTGCGCGCAGGCCGCGACGTGGACGCGGTGATCGAGACACGGCGGGGCCATGACCTGGGGCGCATCCTCACTGAGGGAGAGGCGCTGCCGGACACCGGGACCGCCGGTTTCATCGGAGGCTGCGGACCCGAGCGGATCCTCCGGGCACCGATGGACGGCCGGTTGGACGCCGTCCGGGTCATCGGCGAACGCGTCGAGCGCCAGGAGACCGTGGCCCGGGTGGGCGGCCGGGAGGTGCGGGCCGCCTGTGCCGGGGTCCTGCGCGGGCTCCTGCCCTCCGGCATGCCGGTGATTGCGGACACGAAGATAGGCGACGTGGACCCCGTGGGCGATTTCGCCGCCTGCTTCTCGATCTCGGACCGAACGCGCGCGCTCTCGGGCGCCGTGCTGGAGGTGGTCCTGGGGTGCTTCCCCGCGGCCCACGACGCCTCCTGCATTGTCTGGCCCGATCCGGACTACCGGCTCCTGGACCCCACGGGGCACGCTCGGTACGTCCACCTGGTGGGCGGTGGCGGCAAGACCACGCTCCTGTACGGCTGGAGCCGCGGGCTCGCCCGCGAGGGTCACCGCGTGGTGTGCGCCACCACCACCCGGATCCGCTACCCGAGCCCGGATCAGTGTCCTCGGGTCGTGCTGGAACCCGATCCGGACCGTCTCGCCCGGCGAGTGGCCGAGGTGCTGCCGCCGGCGAACCGCCTGGCCGTGGTCCGGGAGTGGGTGCCAGGCAGCGCCAAGCTGCTCGGCCATCCGCCCGCCACCCTCGACACCCTGCTGGACAGCGGGACCGTCGACCGGATCCTGGTGGAGGCGGATGGCAGCGCTCAGCGGCCCCACAAGGTGCACGCCCCCCACGAACCGGTGGTCTCCACCCGGGCGGATCTCGTGGTGGTCCTCGTCGGGATCGACGTACTGGGCCACCCGGCCACCGAGACCACCGTGCACAACGCCGATCTCTACCGTCAGCGCCTCGGTCGTCTTCCCGAAGATCTCGTCCATCCGGGAGACCTGGCCGTCTCCCTCCTCCACCCGGAAGGGTGGCTCCGAGCGGTTCCCGTGGGCGTCCCCGTCTCGCTCCTCGTCACCCACGTGCGCTCACCGGACCAGTGGCAGGATGCCCACGCCGTGGCACGCGCCGTGCTCTGCCGCGACTCGAACCGCCGCGTCCGCTGCGTGGTGGCAGGGGATCTCGCGGGATCGGAGCCTCGCCTCGCGCTCCTCGGTCGATGCGCGCCGGACGGCTAGGGATCCGGCACGATCCACGTACCCGTACGCCCCGCGAGCGCGGCCTTGAGGGCGTAGATGTCGGTGATGAGCACCCGCTGGCCGCCTGCTGCCAGGAAGCGGCAGGCGGCCTCGATCTTGGGTCCCATGCTCCCGGGTGGAAACTGGCCCTCGGCCAGGAGGCGGCGTGCCTGGGCGAGCGTCAGGTGGTCCAGGGGACGGGCCTGCGGTGTGCCCCAGTCCATCATCACGCACTGGACCTCGGTGAGGATGTAGAGGTCCGGCGCACCCACGGCGAGAGCCAGCACCGCCGATGCCATGTCCTTGTCGATGACGCCCTCGAAGCCGACGAGGTCGCCCGAAGGGGTGCGGGTGACGGGGATGCCGCCGCCTCCCGCGGTGATGACCACGGCCCCTCGCTCCAGCAGGGCCAGCACCTCGTCCCGCTCCACCACGGCCACGGGATCGGGCGAGGGCACCACCCGGCGCCAGCCCCGTCCGCGGTCCTCCTTCATCACCCAGCCCCGCGCCCGGCAGGTAGCCACCTTGCCCTCGTCGACCACGGGACCGACGAACTTGGTGGGGTTGCCTGCCGAGGGGTCGTCGGACCGGACCTCTACCATGCACAGCAGGCAGCAGGTGTGGGTGGAGAGGCCTCGGCGGCGGAACCGGCTGCGCAGGACGCGCTCGATCATGTAGCCGAGCCCCCCCTGGAGGTCGGCACCCATGAGGTCCAGCGGCAGTTCCGGTGCATGTCCGCGCGCCATCTCCACGCGGATCATCTGGTTCCCGATCTGGGGACCGTTGCCGTGCGTGATGACGAGCGAGCACCCTCGCTCCACCAGTCCGACCACGCCCGCGAGGCTGGCGTCCAGGTTGGCCAGATCCTGGCTGACCGTACCCTCCTCGTTGGGGCGGGAGATGGCATTGCCGCCCAGGGCCACCACGACGCGGCGGGCGGGTTCGATGGGCATGAGGCGGCCTCGAGACGGGGCCCGACCGCCGTATCCCGCCGCCGACCCCCTGCCCGCAGCCGGCTCACACCGTGAGGCGTCGGTAGATCGCCGGCAGCCGTGCGGGCAGGGACTCCACCCGCTCGATGACCGTGTAGGACGAGGCCCCGTACATGCGGGGCAGGTACTCGCGGCTGTGGGGATCCACCGTGATGCAGAAGGGGTGCAAACCCGCCTGCCGCGCCTCCAGCAGGGCCATGCGGGTGTCCTCCTGGGCGTAGGCGTCCGCGTAGCGCTCGCATCCGCAGTCCAGGGGCTTCCCGTCGGAGAGCAGGACGAGCAGGCGGGTGCGCGCGGGCCGCTCCAGCAGGCGGCGGCTGGCGTGCCGGATGGCCGCTCCGTCCCGATTCTCCATGCGCCACCCGATCGCGCCGATCCGCTCCCGGGCCGCGGGCCCCCAGGGCTCGTCGAACGACTTGGCCACGTAGAACGCGACCTGCTCCCGTCCGTACCCGGAGAAGCCCCAGATCGCGAAGGCGTCGCCGAGGGCGTCCACCGCCTCGGCGATGAGGACCAAAGCCTCCTTCTCGACGTCCACGATCCGCTGGCCGGTGCCGGTCACCACCTCGTTGGTGGAGGAGGAGAGGTCGAGCAGGAACGCCACGGCCACGCTCCGATCCGCCCGCTCCCTGCGTGCGTAGAGGCGCTCCGAGGGGCTGCCACCGGCGCGCCGGACGGTGCGGTCCTCCACCACCCGGTCCATGTCCAACTCGTCCCCGTGCGCGAGGCCGCGCACCCGCCGGACGTCGTCCGGCCTGAGCGCCTCGAACTGTCTCCGCAGCGCGGCCACCAGCGGCCGCCGCCGATCGAGGACCTCGTCCGCGAAGGCCGAGGAGCCTCGGGCGAGCGCGTACTCCCGCACGCGTACCCGGTCGGGGAGCCGGTCCGAGACGGTATGGTCCCACTCCGGGTAGAGGAATCCCGCGCCCGACAGGGGGTGCCCCGGGTCCACGCCCTCCCGGAGGACCGGCGACAGGGACGGTTCGTCCCGCGCCTCGGCCAGTGGCCCGGCCGGGGCCTCGTGGGCGGCGAGCCAGGCATCCGTCTCGGCCCAATCGCTGGACGCCACCTGGGCGCGGGCCTCTCCCAGCCCGAGCCGCGTGCCCACGGCCCGCAGGGCGGCCACCAGGGCCAGGGCCCGCTCGTCCAGGGCCCACGCACGAGCGTCTCTCAAGTCCGATCGGATCTGGGCCCCTCCCGGGAGGGGGTCCAGGCCGGGTTCACGGCCCGCGACGGGTTCGTCGCTCCGGGCGAGGAGGCCGGAGACCGCCGGCCAGACCTCGACCAGGGCGCGGGCCGAGTCGGCGACGTCCGCCTCCGGCCGCCGCACCCGTTCCAGTCGGGGCAGGAGGACAGCAAGCACGGCGCGTGCGCCTGGGTCGAGTTCGCGATCCTCCTCCGAACGGCGCGGAAGGTGCCATGCACGCCGGGCCAGGATCTCCACCGCCTGGTCCACCGGGGCCAGCGCGGTCAGCGGGGGCCGGTCGTCGGGCAGGTCCGCCCGGTGACCCGCGAGGTCCCGCGCCAGTCCCGGGTAGGCCGCCTCGATCCGGGCTTCCACGCGGGCCTCCTCAAGGATCCCGAAGAGGTCCCGCGCGAGGGAACGGACGCCCAAACCCCGAAAGAGACGCTCGTGCTCGACTTCGCCCTCCCTCCGCGCGGGCCACACACCGGGCAGGTCGTCGAGGATCAAGTCGAAGGTGCCGAACTCGATCATCCCGGCAGCCAGCGCCGTGGCCACCCGGTACGCCCGGAAGTCCCGCCCGTCGCCGAAGGTGTCCATCCTCGCGGGCAGGTGGATGTCGTGCCCGTCCGCGAAGGCCCGGGGGGCACCGCGCCGTCCCGGCCCGATCGGCTCCGGCGGCGCGGCCCGGATTCGCACCTCCTGGCCGCAGTGAGCGGTGGCGTACAGGGAGAGGATGCGAGTGACCTCCTCCAGGGCCACGCCCGGGCGGAGAGAGGCCATGGCCTCGCGGGAGGCCTCGGACTCGAGACGCAGGAAGGCGGCTGCGCGCTCGGGACTGGCCAGGCCCCGGTCCAGGAAGGACCGGAGCGCGCCGTCTTCGAGCACAGGCAGGAGCGCGGGCAGGTGCTCGACCAGGGTCGAAACGGAACGGGGCTGGGTGTCGAGCGCCCATCCCACCCAGCGGAGCAGCCTCCGACGGTCTGCCGGGGCCACGCAGGCAAGGTGGTCCGGCAACGTCTCGGCAAGGCGGAGCGCCTCCTCCGGATCCCGCTCCACGGCCTGCGCGAGAAGGTCGGTGCACTGCCGGGCGTGGTCCTCCCCGAGCGTCTCCACCACGGCCAGGACCTTGCGGGCCCAGGCCATGCCCGTGCGCCGATCTCGAGCCAGCAGCCGGGCAACGGGCCCGGCGAGCGCCGCCAGCCGGTCGAGCGGCGGCCAGGTCTCCCGACCCACGAGGCGTGCGGCCCGCCTGAGGAAGCCGCTCGAGCCGCCATCGGTGCCCGGTGGACGCGAACCCGGGATCCGGCGCGCCATGGTCCGCCTCACAGGAAGTCGGCGACGATCTCCTCGATGGAGCGACGCAGGTCGGGGTCGTCGGTGAGGGTGCGGGTGAACGCGGCCGCGCAGGCGACCCGAGGCGTGGCGCCGGCCCGCACGAGCCGGGCGGCGTAGACCACCAGGCGGGTCGATACGCCCTCCTCCAACCCGCGATCCACGAGGTTGCGCACCTTGCCCGCGATGCGGACCAGGGCATCGGCCAGCGCCTCGTCCACCTCGGCCTCGGCAGCGATCACCCGGCGCTCCAGTTCTGGCGGCGGGAACGCGAAGTCCAGGGAGACGAACCGCTGGCGCGTCGAGGGCTTGAGGTCCTTCACCGCGGACTGGTACCCGGGGTTGTAGGAGACCACGACCTGGAAACCGGGCGCGGCGTGGAGCACCGTGCCGAGCTTCTCCACGGGCAGCATCCGGCGGTCGTCGGTGAGGGGGTGGATCACCACGAGCGTGTCCTTGCGGGCCTCGACCATCTCGTCCAGGTAGACGATGGCGCCGTGCCGGACGGCCGCGGTGAGCGGGCCGTCGCACCACACGGTCTCGTCGCCCAGGATGAGGAAACGACCCACCAGGTCGGAGGCGGTGAGGTCCTCGTGGCAGGCCACCGTGACGAGCGGGCGGCCCAGCTTCCAGGCCATGTGGGTCACGAACCGCGTCTTCCCGGTCCCGGTCGGACCCTTGAGCAGGACCGGGAGGCCGCTCGCGGCTGCCTGTGCGAAGAGATCCACCTCGCCGGACACGGGCAGGTAGAAGGGCGGTTCGCGGACGAGGAAGTCTTCGACGGGCGGGGTGACGACGCGCATGGGCCTTCCCAAACGAGGGAGCGAGCGTAGTCGGACCGCGGAGCCGGGGCAAGGCCGAGAACCAGCCCTCAGCCTCTTGCCGTCCCGTGTGGGGGAGCCGGGCGTCGGGCCTCCCGTCGGACGGTGCGCCGCGGCCGATCCTCGGGAGCGGACGACGGACCCTTGCGGCCCTCGACCGGATCTCCGGCCGCCCGGCCCGTGGCCTCCCATTCTTCATCGCTTTCCGGTTCGGTTTCCCCCCGGCAGGAGAGACCCGACGTCCCGGCCGGGTGCGCATGCCGAGCGGAGCCCCTTTTGACAACCGAAGCCCGGCCGCCTATCGTCGGGCCTTCCCACCAGGAGTGCATCCATGGCCAAGCCCATCATCAGCCCCGAGAACCAGCCCACGTTCCTCGCGGTCACCTTCATCCTCGTCATCATCAACCTGGCCCTCACGATGTACAACTTCAAGCAGATCGGCAACGTGGCCGCGTTCTACGGCGCGGTGGCGGTCAAGAACGTGGCGGATCTCAAGGCCGTGGGCGACGTGGACAAGGTCGCGGATCTCGAGAAGCGGGTGGCGGCACTCGAAACGGCCGGAGCACCCGCTGAGGCTGCAGCCGCTCCGCCGGCCGAAGCCGCGGCACCCGCAGCTCCGTAAGACGGGAAGGGCCCCGGCGAGGGGTCCTCGCGCGCTGGGGCGCGCCGCCCTCCACGGCGGACCCGCGTGTCCCTGGGTGCGCCCGAGTGCCTGTCGGCGGATCCCCCGTGGCCCGACACGGCGACCTCGTACGCATCCGAACCCCGCCCCAGCGGGAGGAAGGGGATAGGACACGCACCACGATCGCGTCCACGGAGGCGTGATGCAGCCGTCTTCCCCGTCCCCGGCGCCGTCCCGGAAGGCCACCTTCGCCCAGCGGGCGTTCTGGTGGTCGGTCCTGCGCATCCTCACGTTCACGCTGGTGCCGATCCTGCGCCTGTCCGCCACGGGATGGCGCACCCTGCCCCGCAAGGAACCCTACCTCTTCCTGTCCAACCACGTGACCTGGGTGGATCCCTTCGCGATCGGCTATTTCTGCAACCGGCGCATCCACTACCTCGCCAGTGCCCACTGGTACCCCCGACCGTTGATCGGGTCCTTCCTCCGGCTCTTCGGGACCATCCCGAAGATGAAGTTCACGAGCGACAAGAACGCCATGGTGGGCATCGAGGAGTGGTACCGATCGGGCGAGGTCGTCGGCGTGTTCCCGGAGGGTCGGCGTACCTGGGACGGTCGCACGCTCCCGGTGCTCCCCCACATCGGCCGCCTCGTCAAGCGCCTCGACTGCCCGGTGGTCTTCTGCCGGATCCTGACCGGCTACTACCACCAACCCCGCTGGGCGGTGTACCCGCGGTGGGCCCCCTTCCGGATGGCGTACGAGGGTCCGATCCACTACCCGGCCCAGGCGACGGCAGAGGAGATCGAGGCCGACATCCAGCGCCGCATCTCGGTGGATCCCGACGCCGTGCCCGTACCCCGCTGGACATTCGGGTGGCGCATGGCATGGGGCCTCCCGAACCTGCTCTGGGCCTGCCCCCACTGCTTCGCGTTGGAGGGCCTGCGCGTGGACCCCGCGGACGGCAACGCCGTCCGGTGTCGGGCCTGTGGGGCTGCGTGGCGGGTGGACGTGGCCTCGCACCTCCATCCCCTGGCCGGACCCGCGGTCGAGAGCACCGTGGCCGAGGCCCACAGCCGGCTCAAGGAGCACTTCGGCGATCCACCGCGTGCCGACGATGCACCGCCCGGCGTCGTGCTCCAGGACCCGTGCACCGTCGCGGGCATCGGGGCGGACGGAACCCGGACGATCCTGGCCGACGGGATGCTGCAGCTCACGCCCACGACGCTCCGGATCCGGCCACAGGAGGGCCACGATGCGTGGGAGATCCCCCTCGCTTCGCTGGGCGCCGTATCCGTGGAGGGAGGCGCTACGCTCCAGATCCGTCCCCCTGGGGCCCTGGTCCGCCTCGAGTTCCCGGACGTGAGCGTGGTGAAGTGGCGCACGTTCCTCGGTCGCTGGCGCGACGAGGCCAAGGCGGCCGCCGGAGCATCTTCGTGACCCTCCAGGACGCACTGGCGGCCCTGCTCGTCTCGCTGTTCGACCGGAGCGAGCTGCGCACGTTGGCCTCCACGGATCTCTTCCTGGGCGATCTCGCTGCCGACCTGCCCCCGGAGGGGGCCTCCCTCGCGGACACTGCAGCGAGCGTGGTGGCCGGCCTGAAGAAACGTCACCTTCTAAACCGATCCCTCTTCCGCACCCTCACGACGCTCAGACCCTCGCACAGCCGCGCCATCCGCCTGATGGAGGCCCGATGGACCTCCCGCCGCGTGGTGCTCCTGTACGACACGGGGTCCGGGACCGGAGGCACCCCGCCCGACGTCGCTGTGGCCCGCACGCTGGCCTGGGCGCTCACCGAGCGCGGGCACTGCGTCTGGTCCGTTCCCCCCACGGCGGACCACGCCGGATCCTGGGCGGAGAGGGAGATCCACGACACCTGTGACGCCGTCCTGCTGATCCTCTCGGCATCGGCGGCCCGATCAGGTCCGCTGCAGGCCGCGGCCCGCAGCGCACTGGCCCGGCGCCTGGCCGGATCCCGTCTCCCGGCGCTGATGGTGGCGGCCCTGGATCCGACTCCGCCGGAGGGCGATCTGCTGCCGCTCATGGCCGACGCGAAGCTCTACACCGCCGACGGTTCGCCGGACGCACTGGTCGACAGCCTGGATCGCGACCTGAGACACCTGGCCCCCGTGGCCTCCCAACCCGTGGATTGCGAGCGGACCGCGTGGGGATGGCCCAGGATGGCCCCGGTCCAGGAATCCCGGCCCCCGGGCCCCGTTCCTCGCATCGAGGCGTTCGCCCGAGGCTGCAGGCCCCCGGAGGCAGCCTTCGCCATGGAGATCCTCCCCCGTGCCCCCACGGTGGAGGTTTCCGGCGACAGGCTCGCGGTCACCGTGGATCGGGTGGGCGTGAAAGAGGCCGTCCACACGGGCGCGGCCCGGAACGCGCTGTGGGCTTCCTGGCTCGGCGTCCGGGAGAAGCGGGAAGCCGCCCAGGCGTGGGATGCCTGGTACCAGGCCCGTCTCACCGGGGGCGACCCCGGTCCGCCGCCCGAGTGGCCCCCTGTGCCCCTGCGGTGGGCCGCCGGGGGGATTCTCCCCCTCGTGCGCTGGCGGAACCGTACGTGGGTACCGCTGTTCTTCCGAGACATCCCCCCCTACGGGTGGGTCCTGCCGATGGGGGCCACCGATCCCGAGGACGACCTCCAGGATCCCGCTGCGTTCGCCCTGCGGGAGGCCCTGGAGGAACTGATGATCCTCCGGGGCGAGCCGCGCCGGGGTGTGCCCCTGGCGCTGCGCCTCCTGATCGTGGACGACGGCGAAGGGCCCGAGGCAGCCCGGGCACGGGCGGTCGCTGCTCTGTCCGCCCCCGTGGCGCTCCGCCTGCAACGGGACGGACTCGCGCTCGGCGACGGACCGGTTCCCTCGGTGCACGATCCCGCGCCTCCTCCCCTCCTGGCGGATCCGGTCCCCACGCGGACCGACCTCGAGATCCTCGGGCCCGACGGCGTGCCTCGACGGCACCCGGACGTACTGGTGTCCCTCGGTCCGCTGGATCTGGGGATCGACGTGATCCGCGTCCTGCGTCTCGATCTCGACGCCGAGGACACGATCCTGGACGGAGAGGTCCTGGTACGGCCCGACGGCACGCGCGAACTCGTGCGCATGCCCGTCGCGATGATCGCCTGGAGCGCGATCTCCCGGGTCTTCCCAGCCCGGGGACGCCACACGCTCGCATGGACCCAGGACACGCCGCCCTCGGTCCGAGCGGGTCCCTTGGGTCCGGCCGACGTCCACTTCTTCGGGTGGGACATCGTCCGTCGCCGGGAGATTGCACTCGGAAGCCGAATGGGCGACGCGCCCGACCCCAGGGATCGGGCCCGGTGCCGGACATGGATCGAGCAGTTCGGCCCGCGCTTCCTCGACGCCGGGGGCCAGCCCTCCACAGCCTCGCCGTGCGACCTCTGGGTACCCGCCACGGCCAGGGTGCTGGCTCAGGCCGTGGCGCGCAGAGTGGGCCCGTGATCGGCTCGATGCGCCACCCGCGGATCGTGGGGGTCCGCCCGGGCCAGCAGTAGATCAGGTCCCCTCGAGGTACGACTCGCCGTAGGCCACCTGCTCGGGCGTGAGCGTGTCGATCGCCAGGTTCAGGGTACCCAGCTTGATGAGGGCCAGCTCCTGGTCCTGCTCGACCGGGAGGTCGTGGACCGCCACCTCGAGCGTGCGGCCCAGTTGCACGAGCCGGCACAGCGCCAGGAACTGGTTGGCGAAGGACATGTCCATGACCTCGCTCGGATGCCCCTCGGCACAGGCGAGGTTCACCAGGCGGCCACGGGCGAGCAGGTAGATCCTCCGCCCGTCCTCGAGTACGTACTCCTCGCAGTTGTCGCGGATGGTGCGGCGGCTTCGGGCCCGCGCCTCGAGGTCCGGGATGCGGATCTCGCAGTCGTAGTGGCCGGTGTTGCAGACCACGGCGCCGTCGCGCATGGCGTCGAAGTGACGGCCCACCAGGACGTCCTTCATCCCCGTGGCGGTGATGAAGATGTCGCCCCACTCCGCCGCCCGGTCCATGGGCATCACGTCGTAGCCGTCCAACGTGGCCTTGAGCGCTGCGGTGGGCTTGATCTCCGTCACCGCGACGAGTGCGCCCATTCCACGGGCGCGCATGGCCACACCTCGACCGCAGTGGCCGTACCCGGCGACCACGAAGTGCTTTCCCGCGAGGAGTACGCTCGTGGCGCGCAGGATCCCGTCGATGGACGACTGGCCGGTGCCGAAGACGTTGTCGAAGTCCCACTTGGTCTCGGCATCGTTGACGGCGTACACCGGGTACCTCAGGACACCGGCCCGGGCCATGGAGCGCAGACGGTGGACGCCCGTGGTGGTCTCCTCGGTACCCCCGATCAGGTCGGGCACGCATTCGAGGTGGCGGGTGTGGACACTCGTGATCAGATCCGCCCCGTCGTCGAGCGTGAGCGTGGGCCGGGTGTCGAGCGTGCGGTCGATGGACCAGTAGAACTCGTCGCGGTTCTGTCCGTGCCAGGCCCAGATCGCGGCCCCCTCGGCGGCCAGCGCGGCGGCCACGTCGTCCTGGGTGGAGAGCGGGTTGCACCCGCTCCAGGCCACCTCGGCACCGGCCGCGCGCAGGGTGCGGACGAGGACCGCGGTCTCCTTGGTGACGTGGAGGCACCCGGCGATCCGCTGCCCTTTCAGGGGTTGCTCGGCACGGCCCTTCTCCCGGAGCGCCATGAGAACCGGCATGCGAGCTTCGGCCCACTCGATCCGCATCCGGCCGGCCTCCGCGAGCGAGAGATCGGCCACCTTGTAGTTCTTCGCCATCGTTCACCTTCGGTGTCCAGTGGGTCGGACTGGAGTCGGACCGCGCAGGGTAGCGGTGGCCCTCGAGCATGTCAAGGCGTTCGGGTCTGGAGTCGATCCGTTCTGCGGGATCGAGATCGAGCCGACCGTCGGTACAGCGAGCCCCGAGCCGCCACGTCGGACCCCGCCGGCCTCGGGTGGTGCTACCCTGAGGGGGGTTCGTCCATGCCTCCGACCCTCTTCCTGCTCCTCGTCGCGGCCGTGTACGGAGAGGTCGCCTTCGGCCTCCCCCCGGGCCAGGCTGCGACCGAGTGGCAGGACGCCCTGTCCCTGGCCGGCTTCCGGGCCGCCCAGGGCAGCGCGGATGTGATGCTGGTCCCTGCCGCATCGGGCTGGACGCTGCGCGTCCGCGATCCCTCGGGCCGGGTTCGCGAGGTCGCGGTGCCGACCGTCCGGACGGCCGAGGACCGGGAGAACGTGGCATGGCTGGCGAAGAGCCTTTTGCGAACTTCAGTTACCGTGGACCTCGGGCTTTCGGACACAGGGGGCTCCGCGCCGGAGACGGCCCACGCATGGGACGCGGTCGCCCCTTCCCCGGTCCCACCCCCTTCGACACGGGCCCCCCCGCACGTGTCCGCTCGGCTCGACGCGGGCGTCAGGCCCGAGCGTGTCTCGGCTGCCCCGACGCGACGGCCGGAACCCTCTGCCGTTGCCCCGGCGCCGCCAGAACCTCCCGCCTCGACCCCGCCAACACCCCCCGTCGTCGCTTCGACCCCGCCACCCCTGCCCGCCGATGCCCCGGCGCCGCCGAACGTGCCCACCGTTGCCCCGGCGCCGCC